>LJTR01000023.1 GCA_001303465.1 Phycisphaerae bacterium SG8_4 | reverse complement strand
GCGCAAGAACGCGAATTTTCAATCAGGAACAGTAGAAAAAGGCACGGACGCCGAGCAGCTACCGAGCGGATCGGCAGACACTCACCTCAAGGCCCATCGGCTATTCGCCCGGTCTTGCCCAAGCACACATACCTGAAACACTTGCCTATCGGCAGAGACTCTGGCATCATGGGACTGCTAATATTCAGATAAGGAGTCCTTGTCATGAGATGCCGGTTTCTCGTAGTTCTGATTCTGGTTTTTGCAGCGCCGGCTCCGGCCGGCGATTTCTGGTGGCCCGGGCCTGAGTATCCGAAACCCGAAAAGGCCTCGGCGCCGGGGTGGATGTTAAACCAGAAGCTCAACTTTTCGCGATGGGACGGCGGTCCGCTCGAGGTGTGCAAGGGGATGCTCTCGGGCTGGCCCTATTTCAACGCTCCCTGGCCCAATGTGATCGATGCAACGAGCCGGTGGTATGACCCCGAAACCGTCGAGCTTGTTGAAACGATGGGCTTCAACTTTATCTGGCTCACGTTTAACGTGGGGTATTCGATCGAGAAGGAACGTCACCAATGGGACCTGCTTGGCGACTACGTGAAGGCCTGTCACGCGCGCGGTATCAAGGTGGCCGCGTACCTTTCCTCGACCAATATGTTCGTCGACGACATGTTCGTGCGAGAACCTCGCTCCAAGAGCTGGCAGCTCCTCGACGAAAACGACGAGCCCGTTCCCTACGGGTCGGCATCATATGCGAGGATCGGCCGGATAACGCGTGTCCGGGCAGACATTACGAATCCCGAATGGAAAGAGTATATGAAAAGACGCATCGATGCGGTTATCGACACCGGGTTCGATGCGATAGAATACGACAATACGTGGTGGGTGATACGAGGAAAGAGATCGGAGGCAATGTTCGCCGAGTTTCTCGCCAAAAACGAGTTTGTCGATACACGCGAGGCGCGGTTCATCTTCCAAATGGAAGTGATGAAACGCCTGTGTCTGGAGATGCTCGATTACGCGCGGAGGCGAAAGCCTGAAATGGTGATCATGGTCAACTCGAACCGTCCCAAGTACACGATGAGCCGCGCTTGCAACGTAATCTCAACCGAAGACGGTCACGAGCCAGGCTATTATAGTTTTGAGCAGGACCACGAGATCGGGTCGACGGATGCCTTGACGCCAGTCTGGGAAGATGAGCTCGTCGACATCGACGCAGAGCCCTTCGATGCAGAAAGGATGGTCACCAATCTGGGTCGACTGCGCCTGCTCAAGGGGCTCGACGAAGGCTGGAAGCCGGTGATCGTGGAATTCGGAGGCCGCCGCAACGGCCACCGATTTCTCAATCATTATCCACCGCTGGGATTCCAGCTCGCTGTCGGCGAATGCAACGCGGCACTGGCCTCATTGCAGGGGTTCCAGGAGGGACTGCCTCTGCTGCATCTGTACGAGCGAAAGCCCGAGGTGATGAAGATTGTTGAGGCTGCGAATAAGGCTCATCGGTTTGTGAGCGAACACGAGCGGCATTTCGTAAGCGCCAGCTACAAGGCGGACGTGGCTTTTGTTACCGACGACCGCCTGCCGGTCTTTGGCGGCGAGCGTCCCAGAGAGGGATTTCTGACAGATCTCGCGCGGGATAATGTGCAGTTTGATGTGCTATTCGAAGATCGCATTTCCATGAAAAACCTGCGTCGCTACCAATGTGTTGTTGTTTATGACGCAAAGCTCATTTCGGACCGGGCTCTTGACGTGCTCATACGCCACGCTCGCAACGACGGTCAAGTGATAATCTACGGCCGGACCGGCGCGATGGATCGATGGGGCCAGCCACGGCAGAAGAATCCGATGCTAGCAGACGGTCCTTGGAAGACGGCCCGCAACGAGGCGGCTCTTCTCGATTTCATCGGCAAGAACACGACGCCGTCGTTCGAGGTCCTCGACTGTCCCTACGTCCTGTTCACCGTCACCCAATCGGACGATGGCAGTTTCGTGGTGCACCTGCTCAACTATCGCAAGCACGCGTTGGAAAATGTGCGTTTGCGTTACGAAGGTGAGGGAAGACTTCGCCTTCTAGCGCTGACCCCGGGCTATGACCGGATCAGAAGAGGCCCAGCGCGCGGCGAGTGGATAATCCCAAAGCTAGGCGTCTATTCGATTCTGATGGCCGAAGACTGACAACATTTTTCGCCGGCACGATTGTATTGCAGGGACAGGAAAATCTCTGTAGAATCAACCGAAAAAGATCCCGAACAACTATGCCTCTACACTTCAAGAGCCTGCGCAGCAGTAGCAGCGGCAATTGCCTGCTTGTCTGGACCGACCGCACCAGGGTGCTGATCGACTGTGGTCTCGGTTCCATGAAAAAAACCAGAGAAGTGCTCACAAAGAACCTGGGCGATCGACTTGACATTGACGGGGCAGTTGTCTCTCACATGCACACGGACCACATAGGCTACTATTCTCTGAGAGTCCTTGACAGCCTCGGCGTCAAGGTGAGGGTCCATGAGAGTTGCCTGTCGCAACTCAAGGACAAGCACTTCAACGGACGCGGTTTCAACTCACTCAGACTAAGGCCCTTCGCCGACAGCGGCTTCAAGATAGGCGAGCTGAACTTTCAGGCATTCGAAGTATCGCACAATCCGCGGTATCCGACCTACGGATTCGTAATCAAGTACGGCAGCAGCAAAATGGTGATAGCAACGGATTTCAACGAATGGGACGGTTTGCTGGAGCATTTCGTTGATTCGGATTTCATCTTCGTTGAAAGCAATCACGACCTGGATTTACTCGCCCGGCATTTCAATCCCAACAGCAGGTTTCACATGCCCAATCCCAAGACTGCCAGATTGCTGTGCACTGCTCGAAAGCACAGCAGAAGACCGCCGCAGGGGGTCATGCTCGGCCATCTCAGTTCGATAAGAAACCGGCCGGATATTGCATTGAAGGAGGCCGAGAGCAGCTTTGAAAATTGCGGCGCAGCATTGGACTTTCCGCTGCTGGCCGCCCCGAGGTTGGAGGCAAGTGGCGTGGTGGAAGTGAACCACTTGTCCGAAGCCAGCGTAGCTACGAAAGAGTCAGGATTAACAACCGCGAGTCGAAAGGAACATTGATATGAAGATTTCAATTGAAAGCCCGACACGGATCAAAATGATTCCGGAAAGCGACCACGAAAAAGAGAGCCTCGATTCGCTCTGGAAGACCATTGTCCGCTGCGATCAGGACAGCAAGGTACTGTGCCCGATAGGAGCTTATATCCCATCGACCGACGACGGCGCCAGCTTCGCCATACAAGATCAGTGATTTCACTTGCCTGTAGCCGGTACCGGCGATTATTGCCACGAACTCTCACCGGGACCTTGGGCCGGGATCGGTGTGCGCTACGACAAGCTTTCTCGCACCTCCTCAAGCTTGATGCCCATATTCGCGAGGGCCTGGGCGGCTACGCCGTCGGTTTCCCGCAGCAGGCCGAGCAGGAGATGTTCGGTTCCTATATGATTGTGTTTCAGCGCCCGGGCCTCTTCCAATGCATACTGAACGACCTTTACGGCAGACGGTGTGCCAGGAATTCTGCTGTCGGCAGCAGGTTCCGGCTTTGCTTTTAACTTGAGGAATTGCTCGATCTCACCCAACATCTTGTCTATGTCTACGCCGCGGTCCTTGAGTATCTTCCAACCTGTGCCGGCATCCTGCTTCAGCAATCCCAGGAAGACATGTTCGGTTCCGATGCGATAGTGGCCTAACTCTTGTGCCTGCTTGTTGGCCGTGGCCATGACCCTGCGTGCATGGTCTGTGAAACGCTCAAACATCGCTCACCTCGAATGATTCGCTATTGCTATTTTCGGACAATTGCAGACGACCGCTTGAAAAAGCATGTTTTTTGCTTGGGCTACGGCTGCAGATGTGTTATAAGTGCGGAGTGTGTTGTGAAAGCTGGGTATTCGAAATACCCTCGAACCGTAGTCGCAAATCGGCCTTGATCGGGGGGTCAGATTGCCAAACATTGCAGGAAGGGATTACAGATGTACAAAAGAAGAGCCTTTACGTTAATCGAGCTTCTGGTGGTTATTGCTATTATCGCTCTGCTATTGGCGATACTTATGCCGGCTCTGCAGAGAGTAAGAGAGCAGGCGCGTGAACAGGTGTGCAAGTCCCATCTCAAGAGTATCGGCCTTGCCATTGTGATGTACCTGGATGACAATGAGGGCACGATGCCAGACTTCCACACGCACTCTACCCCCTGTAACGGGCATCTTTGGTACGCGTCCGATGGAAGGTTGCTTAGGGCAGGCGACAACCGCTCATACTGGGGCGTAATCTACCATGACTATGTAAAGGAGCCGGATCTTTTCGGCTGCCCGAGCTTCAGGAACTTCTCTCAGATAGTAGCACAGGAAATGCTGTACACCACCGGCGAAGTCGAGAATTCGGCGTATTCCATGAACGGCTGGCTGACCAAGGAAAGAACCAGTGCGATCAAACAGCAGGCGGAAGTCGTCGTCGCTCACGACCACATGGAGCCGAGAATCGAGAATGGCAACGATATGCTCTACGCCAACTCCAGCGGCAGGAACTTCGATCATTACAGGACGGGCAACCGCACGAGCTGGTATCGCGGCATCTTTCGACATTCCATAAAGAATTCCGCCGACGACGAGACAGGCGGAAAGCTCAATTGCCTCTGGCTGGACGGACACGTCACCGTCATTGAAGAAACGTTGGGAACAGAAATACCCAAACGCTGGTACGACCCGCTTGGCAAGAATTAGCCGTCACGACATAACGCGCCGTGGCGGCAGTATCTGATCAGCCTCCGGCGCCTCTGGTCATTGTGCTCGAAAGGATCGAGTTGAACAGCAGGCGGAAAGTTCCGTGCGGCTGGCCTCGATGCTGGACAGCGAATCCAAGCAAGATAACTTTGCCGCGACCGTACTGCACCTCGACAATCGCCGGCTTGTCGGCTATCAGTTCTGCTCCCCTGACCCACCCGCTCTCCAGAAGCACCGTGTCGGAGTATCGCGCCACCACTTGTGCGGGAAAACGGACATCGGGACTTCTTGAATTCTTGTCGTCTTTCTTCGTCTCTTCGATCAGCTCGAATGCCTGAGACCTTGCGAAGTACCCCGATATCCATTCGGGGCAGCCGTAACCGACCGGGTGATCTTGATCGATCCAGACGCGAAGAATTGAGCCGGGGCAGAAGAAGTCTTCCGATGATTTTCCACTGAGGACGTTGCGAACCGGGATGTTGAAATGCTCTATGGGAAGATTGCACGAGCGATCGATGCAGACGAGCGTTCCTCCGTCCCGCACAAAGTCCTGCAGCGTGACAATCCCCTCCGAACCGATGCCGCCCACATACTGCGGCTCGGTTGTGTCCACGGCTCGACCCTCGATAATCGAGTTGGAACTGACCGAAGGCAGGACCAGGCAGTCATATCGCTGCCTGAGGTTGCCCGCCCGGATTTCAGCGTTGTGCATGGAAGTATAGGCGAACTCGAAATTGTCCAGCACCAGCCGCGTCCACCCTTCGTCCTTGCTTGCCGTCCATGGCTGATAAAGCCCCAGACGCGGCGCAGACACATCCGCAATCGCATTCGCAGCCCGCAAGTATTTCTCATTGGCGCTTACCAGTTCCGAGGAAATGCCATCGAGAAGTTCCGGCGCGGCGGCATTTGCATCGGATATGATCAGAGAACCTCGCGGCAACGGCATCTGGGTCGCACGGACCCACCCGACGTGCGAGTCAATCATCTGCAACGGGATGCCTGCTTTGAACAGACGGTTGGCCAGGCGATAGTTGTCATTGGAGCCGGCGCGCACTAAGTAACCTCGTGTCTCGTCCGATTGCCCTGTCACCGTACCTTGTGGCATTGGTACGGTATCGAGCCTTCTGGCCCGGCATTCAAACGGCTGGTTCACACTGACGCTCCGCACGCCCATCTGCAGAGGCAGCGTCCACCCGGCTGTATCATACGGCGCCTCGGGCGGCCCCCCGGGATAGCTCGACCGATTCGGGTAGACCTGCCGTTCCATCATGTCGTTCAGGTGGGCGCGGTAGGGCTGCGCGCAATAGAGGATATAAGTTTGCGCCGGATACCGCACACCGTCGGCGGTGAATTCATTCTCAGCGGCGTGGATCTCGACTCCCGTCGCGTGCAGAATAGACAGCATCTCCACCGCCGTCCGGCCGTCGATCTGATCGGGAGGAACCAGCCATGCAAAAGGTGGCTCGGTCCGGCCCTTTTCAATTGCCTCGCGGGCCTGCCTTATTGTGTTGGTCTTGATAAGATCGTGGTACCGCGCCGTCAGAGTAAACAAGCTCATGCAGGCGATCTTTTCGTATTCCACGATGTCGCGCAGGCGCCACCATCCGCCGGGCCAGGGGTCGGGAAAATTCGTCGCAATTGCGTAACTGGGCATTCCGCGTCTGCTTCCGGACAACTCGCTCTTGCGCTGGAAGACGGGCGACGCGATCAGTACGCTCGCCGCCTCGGTGAGGATTCCCGTTATGTTATGGCGGTAGGCGGCGGTTCGAAAACCTCCCTGCCACCAGTTGTCGTACATCGCACTATTGAGAACACCCTTCTTGCCCGCCCGGCTGAGTGCGGCTGCCATGTGTCCGCCGATGATCATCATCATGTGATCGTTCAACGGATGGACGTTCGGATTCTTCGGGTCAAAGAATGGTGGCACAAAAAGCCTCGCGCCCGAGTTGCCCATCTGATGAATATCATAGAGGATGTTGGGCAGCCACTGTTCATAAATCATCCGCGTCACCAACCTGGTCTCGGTCAGGTTGAGCATGAACCAGTCCCGGTTGTTGTCGTGGCCGGCGTATTTCTGATAAAGCCAGGGCATCCCCGTCCCCTCCCAGGGCTTGCCAAGCGAGCGCTCGTACCAGTCGATGACCTTGTCGAGTCCGTCCGGATTCGCACTGGGTATCAGTACTATTATCGTTCGTTTGAGAATCTCCTGGATCTCGGGCGAAGTCCCACTCGCCAGGTCATAGAGCAGCTCCATTGCCATCTGGCTGGAGGCGATCTCCGTCGAATGGAGATTACAGTTAACCAGCACCACAACTTTGGCGCCGGCGACAAGGTCTTTCTCCTGCTGCTGATTCTTGATCAATCGCGGATCAGCAATCTGCCTTTGGTCTGCCATCGCCTTGTCTATTAGTGCCGGCGAGGCGTCATCGGTGACCTCGGCGATGAACATTTCCCGCCCTTCGGTTGTGGCCCCGATATCGCGCACATTTACCCGGCGGGAACTGTCAGCAACGTGCTGGAAATACTCCCGAATCTTCTCGTAGCGCGACAGCTTGTAATCGGCTCCCACCTCATGGCCGATCATTACCTCAGGTCGCCGGACCTGTGCCGCCGCACATCCCGGACCGAGCAAAACGGATGCGAATTGCACAACAAACGACAGGCAAAAGAGATCTTTCCGCATCATACTGCGTCTCCTTGATATAGCCAAAATCAAACATCAAATAACAAATATCAAAATTGCGGAGCCCGCCTCCGGCGGATGACTTCCTTAATTTCATTCTCTGCATCTCAATCTTTGATTCTTCTCGCCGGACAGAATATCAGATCCGCCTGCCGGATACGACTAATAAAGTACAGAAATTCCTCTGTGCCTGCCGATTATGGATAATGCCGGACCCACTGGAGAAGAAGAGCTTTCGGCGGCAAGCAAGATGACGTTTCCTGGTGCCATGTAAAGATTTGGGCAGCTTTACAGGAGCTTTCGCGAAGATCGGCACAGGCGTCGAGAGTACGAGGGGAGATCGCCGGTTGGATGCAAGTCTTAAATATCTATAACTAGAGCAACTTTGTACAGAATGGAGTTTTTCACAGGCCAGCCGAGCCGTGGCCCGTCGTAACATCTGGCGTAGCTAATCAATGAGAGAGGCCAAGAACCCCATTATCAGTATTGATAGGCCGGAAATGACTACCTGCCGGCCCATGAAAGAAGAGGACCGACAGGTCCGAGAAAAGCGCCGGCGAGCCTTCAAGAGTCCTGATAATACCCTCAGGGCTCGCCAAGGACAGATAATTTCCTTCAATTTGATGTTAATTTATTTTGTACGATAGACGATATCTACAGGAGCAAGCAATGATTAGCTTAACAACGGTCTGGTTAGTATTGAGAGGTAATACGATGGGTCTATTTTGCAGGATGCGGGTGGCTCTCATCTGCATAGGATTGGCTGTTTGTGTTGCTCAGGCGGCTGAAATGAATCTTCCCGAAGATACCAGCATGCGCTTTGTTGTGAAGGAACTGCGCATAAGCGGCAATACTCTGATATCAACTGCTCGGCTGCTTGGATACATGCCGGAAATCTTCAACGCATCGGAGGAACCGATGTCCGCGGCTGAAAGTCAGTATCTCTATGACCTGAGAGTGATTCGCGAGATAATGGCCCGGCCCGGCGAGCCCCGAGAGGTTTCGGTGAGAACCATTCAGGGTTTGACACAATACATCTTGTCGGTATACCGTGGCGAGGATTACTCCGGGATTTATGTGTATGTGCCGGAGGGTGCGATCGTAAATGGCACCGAGCTTGTGGACGGCATCCTACCTATAAATATTCTTGAGGCGCCCGTCAGTGAGGTGAGAATAAAATACTTCGACGCCGAAAGAAATGAGGTCGAGCAAGGCTATCTCAGGCGATCTGTACTTGAAAAGTGGTCGCCGGCCAAACGCGACGAGGTGGCCAGTCAGAAGGCGCTGGACTATCTGGTAAATCTGCTCAATCTCAACCCCGACAGAAATGTAACTGCGATTGTCTCCGAAGGCGCCGAACCCAACACTCTGGCGATTGAGTACGACGTCCACGAAACTAGTCCCTGGCATTTCTTTCTCCAGGCGGACAATTCCGGTACAAGTGACAGGCAGTGGTCTCCGAGATTCGGCCTGATCAATACCAACTTGCTGGGTATGGACGATAGACTTACGGCCCTCTATCAAGTGGAGCTGGATGACTTCGACGAGAACTATTCGATCTTTGGAAGCTACGATTTTCCGGTAATGGGTCCGCAGCTCCGCCTGAATGTTTTTGGCGGATACAGTGAGTTCGATATAAATCCGGAATCCGGAGTGATTTCTTTCATCGGCAGCGGCAAGTTCTACGGAAGCGTCCTGCGCTACAATCTGCTCCAGCAACAGGGATGGTTCCTGGATGTTTCGGGGTCTCTGAGCCATGAGGAGAGTACGATCACCCCGTCACTGTTTCCACAGTTCTTTGCAAGTGATGTTGAGATGGATCTGTGGGGACTCGGCATCAGCGCCCACCGCAGGAACGACATGTCGAACACTTCGCTGCTGCTGAACGGAGTGCAGAGTTTCAGCACTTCGAGCCGCAGCGAGTTTCAGCGAGCGAGAACAAACGCGGATCCCGATTTCACCATTGTCACGGCCGCGGCCAGCTACAGTCAGTACGTGGATCGAGACAAAGTCCAGCAGGTCAGGGGCAACGGTCGCTATATCCATCCGACCGAAAGATTGGTCCCGGCAAAAATGACTTCCTTCGGCGGCATGTACTCGGTCAGGGGATACGATGAATACGAAATTGTTGCCGATGGCGGCATATTGGCTTCACTCCAATATGAATATGACCTGGTAAGGCATCGCCGGGCCGGCGGGGACGAGACATTGATACACGAAGAACTCAGAAAGCTCGCGCCCCTGGCCTTTGTCGATTTTGGCCGGACCAAGATAAAGGACCCGGTTGCAGGCGAGGATGAACATGAGACGCTTCTGTCGATAGGCGTCGGGACAATCTTCGAGATCGGCAATAACTTCAGCGGAGCCGTATATTACGGCCATCCCCTGGAGGATACTACCACCACACGCAAAGGCAAAGGCCGCGTGAACGCCAGCGCCATGATCCGCTGGTAGCTTCTCAGCCATGGGGCAGAGCACACGATCATTGCCACCGAGCACGGCCCCCCGGATATCCCCGTCCTCAAAGGAGTATCCGGCTAGGGGCCATTTCCAGCATAGCTCGGTAGATCCCTATCGAGGTAGGCCCAGGGAACGGCCTTTCCTATCCAGCTCTGGTGTGTCGGCTTGATGAGTTCCGGTTCGTCCAGGCTTCCGGCCTTGATCCAGACCCGATCCGGGCAGACCTCGGCCTTGGTAAAAAGCGGCGAGCCGCATTTCGGACAGAACTGGCGAGTGATCGGGTTTCCGCTGTCGGCGACCGTCGTATAGCCCTTGGTCTTTCCGGAGCTGATGGTCAGACCTGCTGCATCCACACCCACACCAACCGTATACGGTCCTCCCGTGGCCTTGCGACAGTCCAGGCAGTGACAATACGACGCCGACACCGACTCGCCGCGCCACTGAAACCGAACCGCCCCACAAAGACATCCGCCCTTCAAAGTCGTCATCTTCTGCATCGTGCACCTCACTGCAATGCTTTTTTGAACTCAGAATCGAATGATAACACAAGTCTCCCGGATTTCGAGAACATTCCGGAAGACTCGATGTACCCAAGGACAAGGGCAGAGCAAAGGGCAAGAGTGACCAAGGACGATGGGGTTTCATGGTTTTGTCTCCACTGCCAAATTCAGATAAGAAGCAGCGCGAATAAGAACAATGTCGAAGCCACGATCCTTCTGCAATTTTCAACCGGCAATTAATACCGGACATTCTTCTTGATTCTTCGATGTATGCTGCTGGACATATTTGACCCCGGCGTCGTCTCCACTGGCTTCTTTTTTCTTAATGTCACCCTGTTGTCAGCCGACATAAACAGCTGCGGATACGGAACACCCGAAAGACAATTCGAGAGAGGCCTATTATGAAGATTTGGAAATTCGTCGTTCCCGTAGCAGTCATCGTTGTTGCTATATACGCTGTCCCTCGCGTTGGTAAATCCACAGTTATTGAGCAAGATGGAGGTCAGTTATCAATAAGAATAGGCAAACACCGGTTGACCGCCACCGCAATTAGCGGCCAGATCACCGACTCTTTCCTCGTTGTCGGCGGCTGGCGCGGCGGCGACATGTATTTTACCACTCTGATCTCAGTCATTCCCCTCGATACTGCCGAGCATTTGGCTCGAACGTACGGCAATTTTCGCAGGTGCGGCTCGGCGGGAGCTGCCGAAGGGATGCGGAGCACCATACCTGTGTTTCTCTATGCAGACAATCGTAATGCTGAGCGAAAGTTGAAGAAGGTCAATAGCCTCGCAAATGCTGTCAAAGATCCTGTCATCAAGATGACGTTTGTACAATTAGAAATCAATGATCATAAAATCGAGTGCAACGGTGAGATGATGCAGGTCACTTCTCAAGATACCACCGACGCCTTCCTTGTTAAAGACATTCAAATCATCCAGGAAGGATACGAACTCTGATATTGCGCCTTAGTTGTTCTTCCTCATGCCAATGCATGCTCACTGGCTCATCGAATCCATTCCCATTGATAGGGCTTTTCAATATTGTTCATCTTCGTGTTTCAGAACAAGGACCATGTTCATCTGTCCTAGCCCGCAGCTGGCGAGAGGCACTAAACGGACTCAATCCATCGACACGTGGTCGGTCCCGGGGCGCCACTCGAACCGGGTATGGGCGGACGGGCAGATTAGGCTAATAGTCCTTGAAGCTGCTCATCCATTCGGGCCAGTTCTCGGGCTGGACGCCGCCGGCTCTGGTCCAGGGACCTGTGGTGTCGAATTGCGGGTGCCACTTGAGGGTCCACAGCTCTTTAACGCCGACCGATCGGCTGGACCAATCCATGAAAACGGCGGTGACAAAGCCGTGATGGCGGTCCATGCAGCAGGGCATGGAGCTGTTCGTCCAGGTATCCTGCAACAGGGGCGGCTCACCCACAGTCTGGCGGCAGGCCCACCAGAAGACGCTGTCGGTCAGCATCGGGATGTTGCCTGCCCCTTTGCCGGGGACGGTCTGCCAGTATCTTGGGTCAGAATCGGGCCCCGGCACGGACTGGGCCCAGACATTGAGGCCGTAACTGCAGTCGACCCGTACATGGCCGGCGCCGCTGCGCAGCGACCAGGCTGAGTATGTGCCGCCCAGATTCCAGTTGCTGGAACCGAGGTTCTTGACGGTCGGTTTCTTGGCCATGGGGCACAGGAAGAGGTCGTTCGTGTCGCGGTGATGTGGCCACAGCTCCTTGAGCTGCTCGGGCCACGGTTCGGGCGAATCGAGCCAGCCGGGGAATTTTTGGTCATTGTCGGCCGCGTACATCGAGAAAATCAGGGTCCACTGCTTTAGGTTGGCCTGGCAGCCAATCATCCGGGCCTGCTCCTTTACCCGCTGGAGCGCCGGCATCAGTATCGCCATCAGCATCGCAATAATCGCGATTACAACCAGAAGCTCTATCAGGGTAAAACCGCTTCGTTTGCTCATATGGGCGACTCCTGTCCGTCTACCCGCCGTTATTGCAGGCCGGCATTTTGAGTATAATCGGTTCGAAACTGCAAGTCGAGGAATAACCTGTAAATAAAGACAACATCTTGCATAAGACCGGAATCGGCGATACGATAGTGCGACGAGACCGGACTTCAGACAATACCGCGTCTTGATGGGACGTGGCGGTAAATCCTGAACAGGAGAGAACTATGAACGGACAGCAGTTCACCAATCGCAGGAGTTTCTTAAGAAGAACCATCGCTGCCGCGGGCGCGACAGTCGCCCTGCCGACAATTGTTCCGACAACGGTCTTTGGCGCCCACGCCCCGAGCAACCGGATAGTCATGGGGGCAATAGGCGTCGGCTCGCAGGGGACCGGTGACATGCGGGGCTTTTTGAGCAGGCCGCAGGTGCAGATGGTAGCCGTCTGCGACGTTGACAAGGGTCATCTTGAAAACGCCAAGAAGATAGTAGATCAGAAGTACGGTAACAGCGACTGCGCGGCCTACATGGATTTTCGTGAGCTGATCGGTCGCGGCGATCTCGATGCCGTACAGTTGGCAATGCCCGATCACTGGCATGCAATTCCCGCCATCGAAGCGGCGCGTGCCGGTCTCGACATACACGGGCAAAAGCCGCTCGCTCGCTCGATTCGGGAAGGACGCGCCATCTGCGACGCGGTTGTTCGCTACGGGCGAGTCTGGCAGACTGGAAGCCAGCAGCGCTCGGACTACAAGTTCCGCCGGGCGTGTGAACTCGTTCGCAATAATCGCATCGGCAAGATTCTCAAGGTCGAAGTGGGCCTGCCCACAGGGTCCGGCACAGACGTCAAAGGCCCTCAGAAACCTCCGGAAGGTCTTGATTGGAACTTCTGGCTTGGTCCGGCCCCCTATGTCCCCTACCGGGGCGTGGTCCACTGGAACTGGCGATGGATCATGGACTACTCTGGCGGCCAGCTCACCGACTGGGCCGGACACCACATAGACATCGCCCACTGGGGCATGGGCTGGGACCGCACGGGCCCTGTGGAAATCGCCGGTACCGGCAACTATCCCAACGAGGGTCTTTACAATGTCGCCAGCGAATACAAGTTCACCTGCAAGTACGCAGACGGTATTGTGATGACCGTTGCAAACAACACACAACTGACCCAAGGCGCAAAATGGTATGGCGAGACCGGCTGGATACATGTCAACCGCGGCGGCTTGCGCGCATCGGATGAGAAGATATTGAAAGAGGAGATCGGCCCCAACGAAATCAGGCTCTATGAGAGCAGGGACCACCAGCAGAATTTCCTCGATTGCGTCAAGAGCCGCAAGCTGACGATCTGTCCTGCGGAAGTGGGACATCGCTCTATCAGTGTGGGCCTGCTCGGCGAGATCGCCATGCTCACCGGACGCAAGATCAAATGGGACCCCGAAAAGGAAGAAATCGTAGGCGATGCCGAAGCTAGTGCACTGCTCGGCAGGTCCTATCGAGAACCGTGGGTCCTGTAGAAGACAATCGCTGATTCGGCTGCTAAGGAGTATGAAAATGAGAAGACTAACGGCGATACTATTTGTGTTCAGTCTGGCGTGTGTTTCGCTATCGAGCATGTCCTTTGCCGCCGGCGAGGACTGGGAAAGTCTTTTTGACGGCAAGACCCTCAACGGCTGGGTCCAGCGAAACGGAAAGGCGAAATACAGCGTCGAAGACGCAATGATCGTCGGAACGACGGTGCTCAATACGCCGAACAGCTTCCTCTGCACCAAGAAGATGTACACCGACTTCGTCCTGGAGCTGGAGTTCCTTGTAGAGCCAGATATGAACTCCGGCATTCAGATCCGCAGCCACAGTTGGAAGCACTACAAGAACTACCGCGTTCACGGATACCAGGTCGAAATCGACCCGGGCACAGGGCCCTACAAGGGAGACCCCAAGAACCTGCTTGCCGACGGTCAGCCTGCGCCGGCGACGGCTCCGCGATCGTGGTCGGGCGGCATTTATGACGAGGCCCGTCGAGGCTGGCTCAACAACCTGACTAGAAGTCCGGCTGCACGGGCGGCCTTCAAGCAAAATCAGTGGAACCACTACCGGATCGAGGCTATCGGCGACAGAATACGAACATGGGTCAATGGGGTGCCGGCGGCCGATCTGAAAGACGATATGACCTCCACGGGTTTCATCGCCCTTCAGGTCCACAGCTCCCAGCAGGCCGACAAGAAAATCAAATGGCGCAACATCCGAATTCAGGACCTCACCGCCAAGAACAGCAAGGGCCCCCTGAAGGCGCTAATTGTTGACGGCCAGAACAACCACGACTGGAAAAGCACGACTCCTGTCCTCAAGAACCTGCTGGAAGACACCGGCCTCTTCATTGTGGACGTGGCGACCTCGCCAGCCGGAAAGCAGCCGATGGATTCTTTCAAGCCGGATTTTGCCAAGTACGACGTCATTGTCGCAAACTATACCGGCGACGAATGGCCCAAAGAGACCCAGGACGCGCTGGTCAAGTACATGAGCGGTGGCGGCGGCCTCGTTGTTTTCCACGCGGCGGACAATGCATTCGGCAAATGGAAGGAATGGAACGAAATGATCGCCGTCGGCGGATGGGGTGGCCGAAACGAAAAGTCGGGGCCAAAGATCCGTTACCGCGACGGCAAGGTCGTCCTGGACCACTCCCCCGGCCGGGGCGGAAGCCACGGTCCTCAGCACGACTTTCAAATCATTATCAGGGACCGCAACCACGCTATCACCGCAGGCCTTCCCGAAAAGT
This sequence comes from Phycisphaerae bacterium SG8_4, assembly GCA_001303465.1. GTDB lineage: Bacteria > Planctomycetota > Phycisphaerae > Sedimentisphaerales > Anaerobacaceae > SG8-4. The sequence goes on along the minus strand of LJTR01000023.1, from coordinate 4,948 downwards.
GGATGCATACAAAGGACGAACTCTACAGTGAACTGCGCGGCCCGGCAAAGAATGTGAAGGTCCTGGCAACCGCCTACGCCGATCCGGCGCAGAAAGGCACGGGCGAGCACGAACCGATGCTGATGACCATACGCTACGGCGAAGGAAGAGTCTTCCATACGGCCCTTGGTCACGCCGCCGAGCAACTGCGCTGCGTTGGATTCATCGTGACCTTCCAGCGCGGCACCGAGTGGGCCGCCACCGGACAAGTGACACAAATGGAAGTTCCAGATGATTTTCCCACCGCCGAGAAGGTCAGCCTTCGTTCAGCCGTCTCGGCCGACTATGACGCTATAGAAGAATACGACTTTGGTAAATCCCGGCGGGCCCTGGCGGTGATCGAAGAAGAGATTCGAAACCTCCAGCCGTCGGTGTTCCCACAGGTCGAGAAAAGACTGCTCAGAGCTCTGGAACTGCCCAACACCACGTTTGCCGGCAAGCAGTTCATATGCCGCATGCTGCGCCGGGTCGGCTCGGCTCAATCTGTACCGGCACTTTCCAAATTGCTCACAGACGAGAAACTCTCGCACATGGCGAGGTTTGCCCTGCAGCATATGCCCGGCCCCGAAGCCGGCGCCGCTCTGCGCGAAGCGCTGCCCAAGTTAGCGGGCAGTCTCAAGATTGGGCTGGTCGGTTCGATCGGCCAGCGCGGCGACCGCCAGGCAGTACCGGAACTCGCCAAGCTCGTGACTGACAGCAACACTGAGATCGCCCGCGCCGCGATCGGCGCACTGGGAAGAATCGGCGGCCCGCAGGCGGCCAAGATCCTGGCAGAGGCCAAGGTACCGGCCGAACTCACCGGCGAGCGAGACAATGCTCAGCTGATGTGCGCAGACAGCATGCTCGCCGACGGGCAGAGTAGTGAGGCTGTGGCGATCTATCGCAAGATGACATCGGCGGACAACAGCACATGGATTCGGATCGCCGCTTACAAGGGCTTTGTCCAGGCCGAAAAAGACAAGTCAGTGCCTGTCGTCCTGACCCTTTTAGGCGACAAAGACCTCGACCTCCAGCGCGCCGCAGGCAAGTTCATGACGGAGATGCCCGGCACGGCTGTCACCAAGGCCCTTGCCGAACAGCTCGAGAATCTCGGCGCCGATGCCCAGATTGTGCTGTTAAGCGCCCTCGAAGCCCGCGGTGACAAGACCGCAGCGCCGGTCGTTGCAAGAGCGGCCACAAGCAAAAACGCAGGCGTTCGTCTCGCCGCTATTGAAGCACTCGCGGTTCTGGGCAATGCCACCCACGTCGAGCTGCTCGCGACGGCCTCGGTTGCAGGCGACGGAACCGGCAGAGGTGCGATGAACAGTCTGAATAGACTTTCGGACGATGGTGTTGCCAAGGCGTTGACAGCCGTGGCCAAAAGCAGTGCCGAGCCTTCCATTCGTATCAACGCAATTCAGACTCTCATCAATCGCCGCGAAACAGAGGCGGTTGGCGCGTTGTTCGATCTTGCCGCAGACAGTAATACGCAAGTCAGGCAAGCAGCCTACAAGGCACTGGGCGCATTGTCCGGCGAGCAGGAGCTTGCCAAGATGGTTTCAACGCTGCTTGCGGCCGGCGATGAGGCAGACCGCGCCGCCATTGAGCGGGCAATGATCGCGACTGTCGCGCGGCTGGAAAAGCCGGACGCCACTGCTATCGTCGCGGCTCTGGGCACAGCCGGCGACGACACCAAGGGTCATTTGCTGGCCGTACTGCCAAAGTTCGGGGGCGAGAAGGCTCTCCAGGCGATTCGCAGCCAGCTATCGAGCAGCGACGCTAACGTGCAGAACGCTGCTGTTCGGGCGCTGGCTGACTGGCCCGACCCGACACCTCTGGCCGAACTGCTGGAGATCGCCAAGACCAGCAGCGATTTGACGCGACATGTCCTGGCGATTCGCGGTTATATCAAACTGCTCGCCCTGCCAGCGAACCGCAGCGCAGCCAGGAGTGTCGAGTTACTAACCGAGGCCATTAACACCGCGAAACAGCCCGACGATAAGAAGACCGCGCTCGGCGCGTTGGTGAGGTATCCCTGTGAGCAGGCACTGGAACTTGCGGAAGCCTCGAAGACCGATAGCGCCTTGTCAGCTGAGGCCGAGCTTGCCATCAAGAAAATCAAAGAGGCGATGCTGAGCAAGAACCTTAAGGCCAAGGCGTCGCGCAACAGCAACTATGCACATCGGGCCTTCGACGGCGATAAGGCAAGCCGGTGGGATACAGGCAGAGCGATGAAACCCGGTGACTGGTTCGAGCTGGATCTCGGCGTAGAAAGCACCCTCAAGGGCCTGATTCTCGATACCACGAATTCATCGAACGACTATCCTCGCAGCTATGAGGTCTACGTCTCTTTCGACGGCGGCAACTGGGGCAAACCGATTGCCGCGGGCAAAGGCACGAAACCGATCACCGAAATCAAGTTTGCCAAACCTGTGCAAACCAGATACGTCAAAATCATCCAAACCGGCTCGTCCGACAGCTGGAACTGGTCAATTCACGAACTGGCGGTAGAGCTGTGAAGGAATAATCAAAGATCAAAGCATGTCGCGAGCGAAGTCGAGCGATGCCAAATGACAACTAAGGAAATCATCCCGGCGCGCCGGGATTCCACTGTTTTGACATTTGATTTTTGATCTCTACGTTTTCTGCGAGAATCCAATCGGTGGAATCTGGGCCATCGTCTTGAGGCCCGGTTCGGCTTCAAGGACGGACCTGACGGCATTGAGAGCAATAGCGCACGTCGCAATGTCACCGTTGACACCGCCGGCAATCCTGGACTCAATTACGGGCTCGCCCTCGATGCGCACCGGACTCAGGCTCGCCCACCGCGGCTCGAAAGTTCAGTGTTATGACTTCATCGTCGCCTACGAAGCCCCTGCCGACCTGATGCACGCCGCAGGCCATGCCCTTGGAGATCGGTTTGTACCCGCTGTCGACCTGCGCGGCGGCGATCACCGGCTCGAGCGTCTCTTCGCTGCGGTCAAGTTTCCAGCCGAGCCTGTCGGCAATAAAATCCACGGACTCGGGCAAACCTACATGTCTCAGGGATCCGTCATTCTTCTTGGCCTGGAATTGCTCCAACGTCAGAGCCGCACCAATTTTCTGCTGGAATGGAATCCGGCGCACCGAGGCGTCCTGGATCCTCCATACCTCTACTTTCTTAACGTGTTGGCACAAACCGCTCAGAATCGTTGGAAGAAGATCCATGAGATAGCCCGGATTGACTCCCGTGCCGACGCATGTGACCTCATTGTCACGGCATATCCGGTCGATGCGTCCGGCGACCTCCGGATTAGTCTTCCACGGGAAGAAAAGCTCTTCGCAGGTCGAGACAATATTAAGCCCCGTCTCTGCGATTTCGGCTACCTGGCTCTCGATAGTAACGATACTGCTGACAGTAGTAAGTAAGGCAACATCGGCCTGCCTGCCTGCGATCGCTTCGTTGAGACTTCTGCTGACGGCAATTCCAAGCGAGCCGATGCCGCACATCTCGCCAAGGTCCTTACCTTCCTTGTCGGGATCGGTATCGACCGCTCCGACAATGTTGAAACACCCCCGTTCGACTGCGTACCTCACCGTCTTGGCGCCCAGCGGGCCAATTCCAATGTGGACTATATTCGCCATCCGTTTTTGTCCTTTTCTTAATTTGAACTCAAGAGTTGAGGACATAGTACACTTGGAGCACGGTCGATGCAACTTCTCTTGCACTACTTCTTTGCAGCAGTTAATATTCTGCAAGACTTGCTTTCTATGAAAAGTTCGGCCCAGTGGCTGTCTGCTTTCTTGCAGGATGTCGGCTGCTGAAGATGATTGGACGCAAATACCAAGCCTTATTAAGGAAAGTCTTGCAGAAAGGGGTCAACGATGAAAAGAAATAAGAAAATCGGCATGTTTTCACTGTTGTTGCTGCTTGTAGCAGGCAGCGCTTCGTCTATGGCGCAGGGCGATCAGGAAGTGGTTTTTCGGGCCATTGAGATATTCCCTCTCGTCAGCCAGCATGTCCACGGCTCGACAATCGTCGAATTGCCAAACGGTGACCTTCTGGCCGCATGGTTCCAGGGTTCGGGCGAGCGCTGGGCAGACGACGTGGCGATTATGGGATCCCGGCTTGGAGCCGGCAAAGACAAATGGACCAAACCCTTTGTGATGGCGGATGTCCCCGGATTCCCGGATATCAATCCGATTCTGTTTCTCGACCATCAGGACCGGCTGTGGCTGATGTGGTATACGGTGATAGCAAATCAGTGGGAAACGTCGCTGCCCAAATACCGAATCAGCGAAAACTACATGGAGCCTGACGGACCACCGCAATGGACATGGCAGGAGGTTTTGCATGTCAAACCGGGCGACCCGGCTGAGCGAGGCATACAGCCGAATGACCGCTTCGTCAAGTCCGTCGAGAGACAGGTCGAAGACTATGCCAAGTATATTTCCAAGAACAGCCGGATGCCCCAGCAGGCTGTGCGCCCCGTGGCCGACAGATGGAAAAAGGAACTGCTCTCAAAGGCGCGGGGCGAAAACATGATCCGCAGAGGTCGGCTCTACGACGCTCAGGGCGGATCAACCGAGCAGCAATTGGGTTATGCGTATTTCAGGCGAGTCGGTTGGCAGACCAAGAACAAGGCGGTGATCACCGATGAGAACCGAATCATCGTTCCTCTCTATTCCGACGGATTCAGCTTTTCTCTGATGGCGATAACGGACAACGGCGGCAAGACCTGGCAGTTCAGTGAGCCGCTCGTGGCACCCGGCAACATTCAGGCAAGCATCGCAAAGAAAGCCGACGGTACGCTGGTGGCTTACATGCGTGACAACGGCCCTCCACCGAAGCGCCTTCACATGAGCACTTCCGAAGACAAGGGCCTGACGTGGAGCCCGGTAAGGGATTCCGAACTGCCCAACCCTGGCTCGGGAGCAGACGTTGTCACCA
>LJTR01000363.1 GCA_001303465.1 Phycisphaerae bacterium SG8_4 | reverse complement strand
GTCATCGTTTCGTGCTTAAGCTTGGTGAAAGCGTTAAGTCTTATGATGTGCGTTTGTATTTGTATTGCCTGATGACGAACCATGCGCACTTGGTCTTAGAAACGCCACGAGGGAACTTAAGTCGCTTCATGCAACGCTTGCATTCTTCGTTGAGGAGTAAGCATGAAAAGATCGCGAGGAGAATACAACGACTACTCCCTTAATTGTTAATTTGAGGTCTGACCCTAATGCCACTAATGCCACTTGGTCGCGTACAATCCCGGACCGCAGCCGAAATCGGCCACCTTCACTCCGGCTGTGATGTTGAAGTGCGAGGCGATCCATTCGACTGAGCGGTCGATGAACGCAGTATTTCGCGATGAAATGTCGAGATGCTCGTTCATGTGATGGGAGAGCATCTGCTTTGACGTGTGTTCGTCTGTCCACAAGTCACTTGCCGTGTAGAACTCAAACGGCTTTGGACGAATGTTTATCTGTGCGAGCTCTTGAAACATTTCATCAAACTCCGTACTCCTGCCGCAGGGTGTATGAATCGAACCTGGACAGTATCTCGCTTGCGACCGGTGGACAACCGGAGACGAATACGCCGCAGTTTCTGTGTTTGGCCGTGCAGTTACCGACGCAGAGAGTGCCGATCGGCAGTTCCTTGTGGCCTTTGCCGATAGCTACGACGATATCCTTTTCGTCCGGTACCTGGTCGCGCAACTGTTTTCCGTATCTCCGCAGAAACATCAGCAATGTTGACTGGCACGCGCTGCAGGATTGCTCGTCGAGGATTGTGAATCCGGAGAACTCTATCGACAGTTGATCGGGAGCAAGGGCAAATGAGTTTTGAACGTCTCGCCAGTTTTCGGGAGATACGTCGATCGAATCGAGGTCGATAACGCCGCAGCCCTTCTGGGCGCCCAGCCGTAAATGCGGAACGTCAGAGGCAGAGATTCCCATTATACCGCATGCAACCGCATCGGTCGCATAGGCGTCGACGCCGGCAAGTACTACGCCCAGGGCCTTGGGTTCGCCCGCACTGGGCCCAAGTCCCTCCATGCCGATTGTCCCATCGATGATTGAAAGGTGGGGCCGCAGAACCGAAGACATGTCTGCGATGGCGACATCCAGCGGCTTATCGTCGCATCCGGTAAGCGGCGAGAGCATGTGAAAGTCCACCTTGGATCGGCGCCATAGACAGCCTTTCATGTTCTTGACCGACAATGTCACGCCCGTATGCATATGCGTCTTCATCACAGGGATAGAAACAATGATGTCATATTCCGATATCTCTCTGCAGACCCTGAGCGATTTGATAGCGACGCCGTCGGCAATCTTCGCAGTGACAAAAGAACGCACATCCATATCGATCAACGGGCAATCCCGCTCTTGGGCGACGGCAGTTATGCCGCTGTTCTCGAAGGCCTCCAGCATCGTGACGCCTGCAATCGGGCTCTCGCCTACGGCCACCTCGGCGCCCGCCTCTTTGAAGGCGTCAATCGCCGCGGCGACGACCTTTGGATGGGTCGTAATGCCTGTTTCAGGTTTTACGTTGCGTCCGGCGTTGGGTTTGAGCAGTACGCGTTTGCCCTTTGAAGCTGATATATCGATATTCGCAAGGGCCTTTCGCGTATTGTCGTACGGACCTTGTGCCGAAGCCCAGAAGACCGACGGGCGAGCCGGATCGAACTCGAAGGCTGTGGGAGGCAAAACCATATCGGTATCTGCCCCGCTGTTGTCTGTGTCAGGTTCTTTCATAGCTTTATTGGGTTCGGATTAGGATCCGGACCCTGTTTCGAATCGGCATATCATACCGCCCAGAATGCGATTTGTTTGTGCGCATTATAGATGCACGAAATCGAATTGGCAAGCAACAAGCAGGCTTCGTCAGATTGGGAGAACCGCACCTCTGGCGGTGCGGGGCAAAATGCTGTAGAATCGAACCGCAGAACCGGACGTTGAAGCTGGCCGCCCCGGCAATGAGATAATCACAAAAACGGGAGAAAAACCATGGAGGCAAGATTCAGCATCGTCTCAAAAGCAGCGTTATTGCTAATTGTAACAGGTTCGTTTGCAGCCGGCCGAGACGCAGCAAACCCAAAGAAATCCTTCAGAGAGTACGTAAAGGAGACAGTACCTAAACGCGAAGAGATAGATGTATTCCTGAACGATCTGTCCTGGGCGAGATTCGACAGGGACGTGGGGTATGTCCTTGGCAATTACATGCCGCGCGATGGGCTGGACGGCAGCTCGACGATCTCCACGATCCGCTCCAACGGGGCGCGGAGATCATTCGTGTACAAGGATAAACCATGCCGGATCAACACCTATGGCAACAGCTTCACCCAGTGCAACCAAGTCAATGACGGCGAGACCTGGCAGGAGTATCTGGCGGGTCATCTCGGCGAACCGGTAAGAAATTTCGGGATGGGGGGTCTCGGTGTCTACCAGGCGTATCGGCGGATGGTCAGGGAGGAACAGACAGAGAACGACGCCGAGTACGCGATTCTTTATATATGGGGAGACGACCACATCAGGAGTCTGTTGCGCTGCCGGTATATGCTGACAAAGGGCTGGAATCAGAGCACAAACCGCACCGAAGGAATAGGCAAGATGTTCCACGGCAATTTCTGGGCCCACGTGGAAATCGATCTGGAGACGGGCAAACTCGTGGAAAAAGAAAACATGCTGCCGACTCGACAATCCCTGTACAAGATGACCGATCCCGACTGGATGTACGAGGCTCTCAAGGATGACCTGGCGCTGAGGATGTATCTGTACAAGAACAACCAGATTCGCGAGATAGCTGTTGAGCCGCTTGAGACCTTGAGCAGGCATCTTAAATGTCCGGTGGACCCGCGCGACGAGAACCTGCGCTCTGCGGTGGCGACATTACTGGATAAGTATGCTTTCGCCGCCACAAAGTACATTCTGAATAAGGCGCGAGAATTTACTGCGGCCCGCGACAAGAAACTAATGGTAATCATATTCGATCCGTACAGGGTGACAAGGCAGCTCTTGAGCGGAGGTGCCCGGTACGACCGGGAAATCGTAGCGTTTCTGGACGAAAACGATTTCAATTACATCGACATGAATATCGAGCACGTTGAAGATTTCAAGAGCTTCAATCTAACTGCCGACGATTACTTCAAGCGCTACTTCATTGGCCACTACAGCCCCGCGGGAAATCATTTCTTCGCCTACTCGATCAAAGACAGAATTGTAGATTGGCTCGACCCCAAACCGATCACTTATGAAAGCTCCTCGCGGGCAATGATGAAATTCGACGGCTACCTGCAGGACTTCTGAACCGGCTGGCCGGCTGCCGTCAGCGCTGGTCGCGGCTTAAGGACCTGCACAACAATAATCTACCGTTTTTCCATCTCATCTTCAGGCCATCTTTGGCCGGGCCTCAATCGCGGAATCCTCGTAGTAGAGGCACTACAACTCCGGTTCCGCTCAATCGGACTCAGCCAAATCTGACCTAAATCTGAGCGGAAAATTCGGCGATTTATTATCGTGCAGGTCTACCGCCAAAGTCTTGTCCTTTGGATTGGCCTTTACGTAATCGCTGCCAAAGTGGCCCACAAGCGCCTTGACCGCCTGGTCGATCCCTTCTTCGACCTGCGATACTCCCCAGATCACGACGGCGCCGCTGTCCCATGTGGTGGCTGAGCAGAATCTCCTCTTGCCGTCACCCGGCGCCGCGAGCAGTTCCACCGTCTGTTGTAACGACACGTTAAAGCTTCCCGACAACGCGTCGACCTGCCCCCGGCGTCTTTGAGACGGCACCTCCACCAGTCGAATATGCACGTGGAGCGCCGATTGCCGCGTGGTCTGCTCCTTACCGTCCAGTATCTTGATGCCGTTTTGCTTCAATTGCCGTGCGACCTTTGCCCTCACCAAATCCTCCGTCACTCCGTAACGCCTTACCAGATCCGATCCGTCAACCACAGCTACAACCGCGACGCCCTCAAGCCCGCCGAGAGAACCGAGACGGTCGACAAATGTCGGTCGCGGGCGGGCGACCGAGTTGTTGACAAGATAATCCCGTCCCGCGTCGGTCTTTAGAAAACTCGCTTTCAGGAGCATTCTTCCCGGGCTCGAATGGCCCTCGTGGCAATCGGCGCAGCCTGAGTGGGATTTGTCCGAGTGATTGGCGACCAACTCCAGCGTCCGGGCCTCGTGGCAGTGATAGCACAGCTCGGGTATTGGCTTTCTCAGCAGGGATTTGTTCTTCGTATTGTGCGGCTCATGGCATATCAAGCAGTCGCCGGTTGCCACCGGCCCGTGTTCCCATGCGTCCAGCGAAGCGTACTCCTCGTGGCACGTATAGCACAATCTGGGAACCGCAGCGACAAGCTCAGGCCTGTCGGGCGAGCTTTGCTGCGGTTGATCGCCGTGACAGGCAATACAGTCCTTGAACTGCTCGTGCAGACCCCAGAGTGCACCCGGATCGTCCGTCGGCCCCGCTGTGGGGCCGAGGCGATGTGCGGCAGTCTGGTTTGCCTTCTCGCCGGCTGAAACCTGAGCCAGACCAAGAAAGCCGACAGTTATCGCTAGAAACAGAATATTGATCCTCATATCCTCATCCTCATGATTTGCGTTGAGACTAGCATGTACGCAGTCAGTATAGCATTTTAGGGCTCCCCTGTCCAGCCCTGGCTGGTGTCAGCGGCAAAGAAGATCTTTCCAAGTCCGCTGAATTTTCAAAACTCCCAAATCAAAACCGCTCGCCGGAAATAAATCTTTTGACATTTCTTTTTATCACAGTTACATTCTGCGCAAGTTGGCAATCCGTGCAAACACGAGCATTTTCATTAAGGGAGTAAGAAAATGAGAACGAGATTTTGGGCAATCGTGGTTTTGGCAGCGGCGGTAATCTGCGTGCCCGGCTGCAAGAAGAAAGAGGCTGTTCAGGACCAATCACAGGGCAAGCCCGGTACAACACCCGACGCCGCGCAGCAGACTAAGGAGACCCCGGCAATGAGTGTCAATCAAGAATCTTTTGGTCGAACATCCGAGGGCAGAGAAGTTGACCTGTACACCCTGACCAACAGCAGCGGCCTGAAGGCCCGGATCACCAACTACGGGGCGATCCTGGTTTCGCTGGAGGTCCCCGACCGCACAGGCAAGCTCGCTGATATTACACTCGGCTTCGATACACTCGACGGATACCTTGGTGAGCACCCTTACTTTGGGGCGGTCGTCGGGCGCTATGCCAATCGCATCGGCGCGGCTCGGTTCGTGCTCGACGGCGTTGAGTACAAGCTGGCTGCAAACAACGGCGACAACCATCTGCACGGCGGTCTCAAGGGATTCGACAAGGTGGTATGGAAACTCGATGATCTCAAGGCCGAGGGCCGCAGCGCTTTGGTGAAGCTCAGCTACATCAGCGAGGACGGCGAAGAGGGCTATCCGGGCAACCTGGCGTGCAGCGTCACCTATGCACTCACCGAAGACGACGAGCTTCAGATCAGCTACGAAGCCGACACGGATAAGCCAACCGTGGTGAATCTGACGAATCACACCTACTT
>LJTR01000362.1 GCA_001303465.1 Phycisphaerae bacterium SG8_4 | reverse complement strand
TGTGGCTGCGCGGTGCCTCTGGCAATGCGTCCGACCCGGTGTATGTGGTGGTCTCCAACCCCGCCGGTCCTCCCGCCGTTGTTGCCAACAACGATCCGGAGGCTGCCACCGTCACGACATGGAAAGAATGGCGGATCTCATTGCAGACGCTTGCCGACCAAGGTATCAGCCTGACCGACGTGGACAAGATCGCTATCGGCGTAGGCATTCAATCGGGGATGGCAACCGTTGGTGGTACGGGAACGATATATATTGACGATATCCGTCTGTATCGGGCAGGACCATAACCTCAGCGGCGAACCTTGTGATTGTATCGTGCTCACCCTTGAAATTTCGGGTTTTTGCACGGATAACTTGTGCCATAGGTAGTAGCTTTACAGTAACAGTTTACGATCCTACTCGCGGGAATTTACTACCCTGAAGGGTACAACGTGATGGATTGGTTGGAGTAGGGGCCCATGCCGAGTCATTCGGCAAAGGTCCCTTAGCTTAAGGCAGATTCGCCATTGCCAAAATACCTCTGCCGCTTTATACCGTTTTGAAACGGTACATACTGTTTTGGCTGCTTTGCGATTGCAGTTCGAATCCTTTGTCATGGCTGGAGTTAAAGTCTTTTTCAAACGTTGAAACGAGCGGCGTTACATACGCTCTGTCATTGGTTCGAATTGCGGCTTATGCAAAGCAATAGTTGTACCGTAGGCAGCCAGACCAGATGGCTATTTGCCATGTTTATGGCATGGCCCCTCATCGATGAAGTGCATTTACCCCACATCACCATCATTTCATTGCATAGCCTCCATAAATAGTCAGTATGCCAAGTTCATATGTAATCTGAGTGGGCGATCACTTTTTTTAGATTTTCATGTAATGGATCTGACTAAATCGACAATACACTGGTGATATGACGGATAATCAACGCATTAAACGTATGACTGCTGACTGGACTCGAGCCGAGCCTTCGGTGGGGCGTTTCGTACGCAGCTTCATACGGGATTCTACGGAAGCCGAAGACGTACTGCAGGAAGTGGCGTTGGTGATTGTTGATCGCTATTCATCTTATGATTCAACGCAACCATTCATCGGATGGGCCTTGGGGATTTCCCGGCGGGTCGTTTGGACTCACCTCCGGATCTCGTATCGCCTTGGAGATCAGGAACTCAAGGATGCAATCGATCAAGTGTCGAGTGCTTTTGAAAAGCTTGATCCTCATGTTCAGGACATGAAGGATGCACTAGCCCACTGTGTTGAAAAGGTCAGTGGTGAGGGTCGCAGGGCGTTGCTAATGCGTTACGAAGAGGGGTATGAACTGAAACAGATTGCCGAGCGATTACGGAAATCTGCCAGTGCTATTAGTGTGCTGCTGTATCGTGTGCGTTCCGCGTTGAGAGAGTGTATTGACCGTCGTTTGAGTGCGGAGAAAGCCCTATGAAAGATCGAAGTGGCCAAATTGATCGGTATCTCGATGGAAGTCTTGACGCCAACGAAATCAAAAAATTGTTCGCCTGGCTGGCTGAGTCTCAGCAGAATGCAGAGGTATTTGCAAGGCAGAGTCTCTTGGACCAGCACCTTACTGAGTTGCTCAACGGCGGCTTTATGAAACCGTCGGAGACTACTTTGGAAGAATCCAACAAACTGGAAACGGTTCAAAACAACGTACGATCTTGGCGCAGGTTCCGACGGTTAGTGTGGGCCGGCGGGTTGGCTGCCGCATGCCTGATTATCTTCTCCTTGCTGATTGCCTTGATCCGATCCCAAAAAGAAGTCATGGACTTAAAATATGAGCTGGATTTGGCCAGGCATGATGCGGCCACTGTCGAAACCTATGATTCGGCCATTATCAACTTCTATACCAGAGAACACCAGGACCTTGTCGCTCGGCACGCGTCTCTGAGTCCGGCCCAGCCAGATCCGATGCAAATACGAGTAAGCCAGGATGATATTCTGTACTATGAACTTCTTGATGGCCAGCCGGAAACCATGCATCCCGGCATAATCGTCAGAGGACCTTCATCTCAAGGCCAAATCAGCCCGCCCAAAGCACCGGTCATTTCCAACGGTCACACGCTGAGCCTCTCCGAAGCCAAAGAAACCGCTGATTTTGATTTAGTGGCGCCGCGGTGGCTTCATCCAGGCTATGAACTCGATCAGATCAGAAGGATCGATGGCCGCGATGCTTTGCAACTGCTCTATACCGACGGCATCAGGTCGGTATCGTTGTTCGAGCAGCCTCTGGATGGGCAGCGTGGGCTTGAGGCGAAGGACTTTAGAGAATATGCCGTCTATCGCAATACCGAGCAAGCCGCAGGAACCATTCTCGCGTGGAGGGATCATGAGCTTTCTTATGTCTTGATCGGTAATGCCGACATGTCACAATTGATGGACATGTCACAGTCAATCAGCGCCGAAAGATAAGAGGAAAAGAAAATGAATCACAAAAGACTAATCTCAATCACAACATGTTTTATCCTTTTAGTCGTTCCCGGATTATCTGTTTTATCATTTGCAGGTAATGAATCAGAAACCAATACAGAGGCAGAACAACACTATGAAAAGGCATACGAGCTGCGCAAAGCAACTGACTACGATGCCGCCATTGCTGAATACGAGAAGGTGATAAGCCTGTCACCGAACAGCAAGATTGCCCAGAATGCACAATATTGGATCGGACAGTCATATTTCGAATCAAAACGGTTCGATTCAGCATTATCTGCCTTTCAGGGCCTTCTCGATAAGTATCCCGCAAGTTCTATTGCCCCTTCAGCGAAGCATATGATAGAGCAAGTTCAACAGGCAAAGAAGAACCGATCACTCTTCGAAGCAGTGAAGAAGGCGGATGTCGAAAAGGTCAAGCTGCTCATCGCCGAAGGAGCCAATGTCGATACCAAGCGGGGGGATATTACTACAAAAGAGGATGAGAAAAATTCAGATGATACTCCACTGTATTATGCCGTCGATTCAAACAATATGGACCTGGTAAGGCTGCTTGTCGAAGCAGGCGCCGATGTCAATGCAGGATCATGGCCTCCATTGTGTCGGGCAGTTGATGAAAACAATACGGCCATAGCTGAATACCTGATTGACAACGGAGCAGACATAAATGTATACCCTGTCGAGGATTGGGGACCTCTACAGGAAACAGTCGTCATCAGCAACAGCATCGAGATGGCTAAATTGCTGATCGCAAGAGGGGGCGACATCAATAGCAAGGGTTACCCTGTTCTTAATAGTGCGATTCACGAGAAACGCAGAGACTTATGTGAATTTCTAATTCAGCGCGGTGCTAATGTAAATGCTGAGGATAAATGGGGACGTGTGTCACTGCACTACGCAATTCGCAATGAAGATTTGGATATTATGAACATTCTAATTGCCAATGGCGCAGATGTGGATATTAAGCACACGGGGAGGTATACACCCTTACAGTATACGCACTCGGGGGGAGAGACACTCTTGCAGTATGCAGCTATAGGAGGCAGAACAGAAGCTGCAAAGTTGCTCTTAGAAGCAGGCGCCAATGTCGATGCTAAGAATGATGGAGGTCAGACTGCCCTGCATGTAATCCTGGATCTCACAAAGTCCAAGTATACCTATTACCGACTGTCGAAGGACACGGTTGAATTGCTTTTAGCCAAGGGGGCAGATGTTAACTTGAAGGATAAAGATGGCCGGACACCATTGCATTTGGCTGCTGAGTCTGCTGATGGAGACATTATTGAACTGCTTCTGGATAAAGGTGCTAGAATTGATGCCAGGGATGAAGAGTCCGGATCTACCGCACTTCATCGTGCAGCACAGTCTGGCAACAAGAATGCAGCAGAATTGCTAATTGCCAAAGGTGCCGACATCAATGCGAAGGACAAGCAGGGTCACACCCCTTTGTACATAGCGGTCAATCATGGCTACAAAGTCGCCGAACTCCTTATAAACAAAGGCGCCGATAGCGGTATTCGAACCGAGTCGGGCCGAACTCTCCTGGAGTTGGCTCAACAAAGAAAACAAGCTGAGTCAACGGTGCCGGACATGATATTTGATGGAGATCCGAACAGCATATTCGGCATTCCCATTGTCTGTGGCGATGTCGATGGAGATGGGTATGATGATATACTTATAGGAGCGTTCAAATACAATAACAGACGAGGCCGAGTCTACCTGTTCTACGGTGGGCCGGACATGGACACGACTGCCGATTTAATTTTCGAAGGACAGAATGATGGGGATATGTTTGGCGACGGTATTATCTGTGGCGATATCGACAATGATGGTTATGACGATATTGTCATTGGAGCAGGCGGTTACAGCGAGAAGCGAGGTCGTGCCTATCTCCATTGGGGTAGTGACCGTGATTCTATGAATGCCAGTCCGGATAAGATCTTTGACGGAGAGGCAGAGAAAGGCTCACTGTTCGGTGGGGGGTATCATGCTGTCTATGATATCGACAATGACGGCTATGACGACATTATCCTAGGTGCTCCCCTTTCGCACGATAGAACAGGTCGGGCTTACCTCTACTATGGGAACACAAAGGAATTGATGGATACGTCTCATGATCTAATATTCATCGGAGAAAATCCCTATGAATTCGGCATCGCCATTAGCTGTGGTGATGTTGATAACGACGGCTACGGAGACATAGTCATTGGATCTTTTAGCAAGCAGGATCGAGCATATCTCTTTTATGGTGGCAGTAGATCGGACATGGATGCTAAGGCCGACGTTATCTTTGAAGTAAAATCTGAAGGTGATGATTACTTTGGCCCAGGCGTAGTATGTTTTGACCGGAACAGGGACGGTTATGATGATATCGTTATCGGCGCCCGAGTTTACAATAATAAGCAAGGTCGTGCCTATCTCTTTCATGGCAACTCGAAAAGTAATCTGGATGCCGATCCGGATAAAACTTTTGATGGTGAGGTTGAACATAGTAACTATGGCTTTCAAATGGCCTGTGGCGATATCGACGGTGACCATGTGAACGATTTGGTCATTGGAGCCTACGGCTCTGGACAATGGATTGGCAGGGTATACGTCTATTGGGGCAAGGAACTCTCCGCTGCTGATCCAAAACCAGGCAGGATTTTCACAGGAGATAATCCCAAGGATGCGTTTGGCTATGAATTTGCTTGCGGCGATGTCAATAACGACGGCTTCGATGATCTTGTTATTGGAGCTTACGGATACAGAGGCGGGGCAAATCAAGGGCGTGCTTATCTATACTACGGCGGCCCTAAGAATAAATAAGGGCAAAGTCAGTCTCGCTCCATCAAGCTAAGACCAGCAAACCCAAGTTACCGTCTGCAGAGCGTCGGAGATAGGCCCTGTTCGGATACGAACACTATCTCTTGGCAATCCCACAGACAGCATCTAGATACTCCCAAAACACGACTACCGTTTTATACCGTTTTGCAAAGAATGCGAACTCTTGCGAGAATCCCAAAAACTTGATAAAGTATTGAAAACAATAGACTTTCGGGCTTTGGGCCAATGAAGAAGATACCGTGTTTGTTTCTCTGGTTGTTATTCGTTTTGGGCATTTTCTCACCGCGTCGTCTCGTGGCTTCGGTCGAATACGACGCACGGAGCCCGCAGTTGGCATTCGCTGCACAAGAACTGGAAGGTGCACTAGCAGAGGCTGGACGGGAGGATCTGCAGGTCAAGTTGATTGTCAGGCCCGAAGAATCGTCGCCGGAGGCGTTTCAAATTCGGACGATTGGACCGACCGGGATAGAGGTTGCCGGCTCGGATGCAACGGGCGCGATGTACGGCGGCCTCGAAGTGGCCGATCTCCTGCGGCTTGGTCTTCAGATTGAGGATCAGAATCAGAAACCGTTTGTGGAGAAGCGGGGGGTTAAAATCAACATTCCTCTCGATATTCGTACGCCTTCCTTTGATGATTCCGGGGAAGCGGCGCAGAAGAATATTGAAACGATGTGGGACTTTGAATTCTGGAAAGAGTACCTGGATGACCTTGCACGCTATCGCTACAACGCGGTGAGCCTCTGGGCGGCCCATCCCTTCCCTTCCATGATCAAACTCGAAAAGTATCCTGAAATTGCCGTGGATGATGTCTATTATGCCAAGGGTAGCCTTTCTACTACGCATCTTGACCCCGCAAAGCGCTTAGACGAGGACACAGAGGGTTCCCTAATCCTGGGGAAGAAGATTTCGATCGATGAGAAGGTCCAGTACTGGCAACGTGTGTTTCAGTACGCAAAGGATCGCGGGATTGAGATCATAATGGTGCACTGGAACCTGCACATGCATGGTGCGGACGGAAAATACGGCATCACACAGGAGCAGGATAACCCCGCCACAATCGAATACATACGGGCCTGTGTACGTCAAATCTGTGCCGGTGAAAACGATGACAGGTACCTGAGAGATGAATTCATGACGGAAAACTTTGTTTTCAACTCCTACGGCAGAGCCGTCATGGATGTTAAGGAACTGCAGCCCGACCGTGAGATCCGCTTTATTATCCGCAGGCACAGTACGGAATATGCTGATTTTACAAATGCATTTAAGGACTATACCGGCGGTAAAATAGAAACGAGTGTAAAATATGCCGTCGCGCATATGTATTCATCCAGAAGGCCCCAGGAGTGGGAAAAACGCATTGTAGACGAAGGTTGGCTGGAAAAATACAAGGTATGGCTCAACCTGCGCAATGACGATATCTTCATGCATCGCTGGGGAAGTCCTGATTTCGCACGCGAGTTCATCAGATGGATGCCCCACGAGCATTCACCCGGATTCTATATGGGCTCGGACACTTATGTCTGGGGACGTGAGTTTATCTCAAAGAATCCCGAGACCGCAGGACGGCTGGAGATTGATAAACACTGGTACAGATTCCGCCTGTGGGGGCAGTTGGCTTATAATATTGAACTGGGTGACGACTACTGGCAAGCTGCTCTGAAACACCGCTTTCCCGGCGTCGATGCAAAGCTGCTTCTCGAAGCATGGGAAACGGTCTCCGAAGTCATTCCCCAGTTGAACCGGTCCGTCTGGTCTCCAACGGACGGATCCTTTGCTGCAGAAGGATGCAGACGAACCTCGGGTTTTCTGACCCTGGACGGTTATCACTTTGAACGCCCGGCCATGGTATTGAACCGGATAGAGAATGCACCGGATCCACAGTGTGTAACCGTTACAGATTGGGCCAGGGCCTATCTTGCCGGAGAAAAACCGGAGGGTGTCACCCCTCTACGGGTGGCGGAAAACCTGGACGGGTATGCAAAGGTTGCACTGGAAGCTCTGCCGGCATTGCGGGCACGAATGGGTGATAACGTGGAGT
>LJTR01000022.1 GCA_001303465.1 Phycisphaerae bacterium SG8_4 | reverse complement strand
TCAGGGGCGTTTGGCCGAGGCCCTTGTGCACTGTGAGCGAGCGGCAGGCCTTGAGCCCGATTGTGCCGAGGTCTACTATAATATGGCCAGTGTGTTGAGGGATATGGGTCGCTGCGACGAGGCTGTTGAAGAGAACCGGCGGGCGATTGGGCTCAGGCCCGAACACGCCGAGACCCACTGGAACCAGGCGATCGTGCATCTATTAAATGGAGACTTCTCCGAAGGCTGGAAGCAGTACGAATGGCGGCGGAAGACCGACTGGCACACGTCCGCCTATCCCCACAGGCACGAGAAACCTCGATGGAGTGGGGAATCTTTGGCCGGAAAGAGGCTTCTGGTTCACTGCGAGCAGGGTCTGGGGGACTGCATCCAGTTCGTCCGGTATCTGCCTATGGTCAAGGCACTGGGCGCGACGGTGATCTTCGAGGCGTGGCCGTCGCTGTGCGGTCTGCTCAAGGAGTTTAACGAGATCGACGAGTTGGTGGAACTGTCGTTTGAGACCAAGACGAGGGCGGAGTTTGACCTTTGTGTGTCCGTGATGGATCTGCCGGGGATTTTCGGGACCACAGAGCAGACTATTCCTGCATCGGTGCCGTATATTCACGCTGATAGGGCAAAAACTGAATGCTGGCGCCGCAGGCTTGCCGGGCCGGATTTCAAGGTTGGGATAGTCTGGGCAGGTTCGGCCAGGCACGCGAACGATCAGAACCGCTCATGCGCGCTGGAGCATTTCGCAGCAATTGGTCGAATCGAGGGAGTCAAGCTGTATGGACTGCAGAAGGGCGAGCCTGCTCGGCAGGTGGATGAGCTGGCCGGAAAAGTCGCGGTCGAGAATCTTGCGGAGCATTTTTCGGATTTCACGGATACTGCAGCGGCGATAGAGAGTCTGGATATGGTTATTTCGGTTGATACGGCGGTACTGCATCTGGCCGGCGCTATGGGCAAGTGCGTCTGGGCCCTTCTGCCTTTCGCCCCCGACTGGAGATGGATGCTTGGGCGCGCCGACAGCCCCTGGTATCCAACCATGAAACTGTTTCGGCAAGAGCAGTGGGGTGTCTGGAATTCGGTGTTGCACAGTGTGGCCGGAGAGCTGCGGGCCCTGGTTGACAGGCGAAGATTGGGTGAGAACAAATGATTCCGGTCATCATACCAAGTTATGGCAAACCCGAGCAACTCGACAGGTGTATCGCGCAGCTGAAGGCGCAAACCGTCGAGGCAGAGATATTCGTACGGGATAACAACGTTGACAATGTCTATTTCACCGCGGCGATAAACGAAGGCATAAAAAGTTATCTCGACAAGGATTGCGAGTTCATCCTGGTGCTGAATCAGGATATGTATCTGGAGCCGAACGCAACGGAGGAGATGGTCAAATTCATGGATTCACATCCGCAATGCGGGATCGGCATGCCGCTGCAATTGCACAGCGAGAATCCGGATTTTGTGGTTTGCGGAGGTTGTCTGGACGCCTTTCCTTTTGGCAAGCATCAACAGGGCCACTTATCAGGGTTTACGCAAGATGAGCAGCTTTTCTGGGCCAACGGCGCCTGCATGATACTCAGAAAGGAAATGGTTCGTGAGATCGGGTTGCTGGACAAGAATCTTCTCTTTATAGGCAGCGACAGCGATTATTGTTTTACGGCTCGGTCCCGCGGTTGGCAGGTCTGGAGGATAGCCAATGCAAGAGGGATTCATGAGCACGGCGCCTCCGGAGCCGTCGCTGATCCCGGCATGGACTTGTTGAAAATCAACGACATGCTGTATTTCGGCAAGAAATGGCTTACCGGTAGATTGTACAGAGAGTTGTCTGCCGAAGGCAAAGACTGCAGCCCCCAGGCTATCGAGACGATCATGAATCAATTGGCCGAAGCGGCCGCCGAGCTGCAGGCTGTTTCTCTCAGAGCCGATCATGCCGAGGCGTACAACAACATGGCAAGAGCGCTGCACGGGCGGGGCCGGTATGCTGAGGCACTCGAGAATTGCAATCAGGCACTCTCAATCATGCCGGAAAATGCCCGGGCGCACCACATAAAGGGTTTTGTACTGCACGCGCTGGGCCGCCATGCCGACGCGATAGACAGCTATAGGAAGGCGGTTCAACTCAGGGGCGACCTCGTCGAAGCCCACAGCCATCTGGGCGTGGCGTTGAGCGTGCTGGGTCGCTGCGACGAAGCTATCGAAAGTTACAAGCAGGCGATCCGGCTGGATCCGAATTATGCCGATGCTTACAACAACCTGGCTATCACACTCGGAATTAAGCAGCGTTTTGACGAGGCCGCCGAGAACTATAGGCGGGCCATAAGTCTGGAGCCGGATTTGGTCGAAGCCCATTACAACCTGGCCAATATTCTGCGAGAGCGCGGCCAGTATGACGAGGCGATCGCAGGCTACAGGCGGGCGATTGAGCTGCGCGCAGACCATGCCGAGGCGTACAACAACTTGAGCAGGGCTCTCAAGGAATGCGGCAGTCTTACCGAGGCCGTCGAGAACTGTGAAAAGGCCATAGCTCTCAAGAATGATTTTGCCGAGGCGCACAACAATCTGGGGCTCTTGCTCAGGGCGCAAGGACAACATGCCAAAGCGATCGCGCACTTCGAAGAGGCGATACAAATCGAGCCCGATTACGCCAACGCACACTGGAACTACTCGCTCGCTTTGCTGGCGTGTGGCAGGTTCGCCGATGGATGGCAGCAGTACCAGTGGAGGCGAGAAGCGAGGCTGGGAGCCATCCTTGACTCGCAGCGCCGCGGTGCGGCCAGTTGGGATGGTTCGTCCTTCCCTGGCAAAAGGCTCTTGATTCGATATGAGCAGGGCATGGGTGACAACCTGCAATTCGTTCGCTATGCTCCGATGGTCAAGGCTCTGGGGGGGACCGTGATGTTCGAGACTGTCAGGCCGCTGTTTGGGCTGCTGGAAGGATTTGACGGAATTGACCGACTCGTTGAAGCGGCTCCGGACGGGGAGCCGACCGTCGAATTCGATCTAGATGCGTTTGCCCTGGACCTGCCGAGGATCCTTGGCACCACGGTTGAGACGATTCCGGCCGAGGTGCCGTATATCCACGCCGAACGGACGAAGATCGAGTATTGGCGCGGTCGTCTGGCCGGCGATGATTTCAAAGTTGGTATCGTGTGGGCCGGATCACCCAAACACAGCAACGATTCTGACCGCTCGTGCAGGTTTGAGCATTTCGAGCCTTTGGCCGAAATTGAGTCTGTGCGGCTGATTGGATTGCAGAGGTACGACCCGGCGGCTCAGGCCGAGCAGCTCGCAGATGAGATGCCATTTGTGAACCTTGGTGAAGAATTCGCGGATTTTGCCGACACGGCGGCTGTTATTGAGAATCTGGATATGGTTATTTCGGTGGATACGGCCGTGCTCCACCTGGCCGGAGCGATGGGCAAGGATGTTTGGGGGCTTTTGCCATTCGAAGCCGACTGGCGCTGGATGCTGGAGAGGTCGGACAGTCCCTGGTATCCGACGATGAGACTTTTCAGGCAGACAGCGGCTGGTGGCTGGGACGGTTTATTTAGCGCTGTCGCCGACGAGCTGAGACGGTGTGTGGCTGCCCGGAGGGTGCAGGTCGATGGCTGAGAAATGCGAAGCAATGAGCGCTGCTGTCGGTGACCGGTATGCCGAAACCGTCGACAACTACAGGCGGTTGCTTCAAACGGACCCAAATCACGCCGAGGTCTATGTCAACATTGGAATTGCCTTGAAGGCACGGGGACGATTGGACGAGGCCATAGCCTGCTACAAGCAGGCAATATACCTCAAGCCCCAGCTCGTCGAGGCACACTACAACCTGGCGAATCTCCTCAAGGCCCAAGACAGATACGCCGAGGCAGCCACCAGTTATTCCCAGGCTGTCAGCCTCAAACCGGATTTCTACCAGGCGTATTACAATCTGGGCAATGTGATGCGCAGCACTGAGCGGTTCTCCGATGCGATTTACAATTACAGGCAAGCCGTTCGAGTCAAGGCCGACTACGCCGAGGCTTACAATAATCTGGCGATGACTCTCAAAGACACCGGTCGAACTGATGAGGCGATCGAGAATTACAGAGAGGCGATTCGCCTCAAACCCGATTATGTGGAGGCTCACAACAACCTTGGGATCGCCCTCAAGGACCAGGGTTGGCTGGCCGAGGCGGTCGAAAGCTACCGGCGGGCTGTCGGCCTGCGGCCGGACTATGCCGAGGCTCATAACAATATGGGAATCGCGCTGCATGCCAACGGCGAGCACGACAGGGCCCTCGAGTGCTTTGAGCGGGCAATTCAACTTGTGGGCGACTACGCCCAGGCACACTGGAATCGCTCGCTTGTTCTCTTGCTGAAGGGCGCCTTTGCAGAGGGCTGGCAAGAATACCAGTGGCGGCGAAGAACCAACCTGGCTGCATCTGCCTATCCGCACAAATTCAATAGACCTGGCTGGGACGGCAAACCGTTTGTGGGCAAAAGACTCCTCGTGCACTACGAGCAGGGCCTCGGTGACAATCTGCAATTTGTGCGGTACCTGCCGATGGTCAAAGAACTTGGTGGGACAGTAATATTTGAGAGCCCAAGATCGATGTATGGTCTGTTACGCGCTTTTGACGGGATAGATGAACTTATCGAGGCATCGCCGCAGCGAGCACCCGACGTTGAGTTTGACTTCTACACTTCCCTGATGGACCTTCCGGGAATATTCGGCACTACTTTGGAGACTATCCCTGCCGATGTGCCGTACCTTTGCGCGGATCCTGTCAGGGTCGAGCATTGGGCGGAGCGGTTTTCCAGATCTCTTTTCAATGTGGGTATTGTCTGGGGCGGACGGCCCACTGGTCCAAAAGAAGTGCTCAGCCTTCAGCATCGCTCATGTGCGCTCAAGCATTTTGCACCGCTGGCAGGAGTTGGCGGGGTCGCACTGTACGGACTGCAGAAGGGACCGCCGGCCGCACAGGTGGACCAGTTGCCGGAGCGATTCTTGGTCAGCAACCTGGCGGATCAGTTCGATGATCTTGCAGAGACCGCCGCTGTTATCGAAAACCTGGATTTGGTTATCTCCATCGACACTTCGGTCGCGCACCTTGCCGGCGCGATGGGCAGGCCTGTCTGGGTTCTGTTGAAGTCCGACGCCGATTGGCGATGGTTGCTCGATCGTCAGGATAGCCCCTGGTATCCGACCATGAGGCTTTTCAGACAAAGCAGGCCTGGGGACTGGAATGATGTCTTCAGCCGTGTCACGGGCGAGTTGAGAAGCCACGTGGAGGTGTGGAGGAAACAGGTCGATGGCTGATGCTTCTGCAATGCTGGAAGCTGCGGTGCAACACCATCAAACCGGTTGCCTTGAGCAGGCGGACATGATGTACCGGCAGGTCCTGCAAGAGCAGCCTGAGAACCCCGTTGCCCTGCACTCATTGGGAATACTGGCTTACCAAAGGGGTCAGCACGATGTTGCTGCCAATCTTGTCGGCAGGGCGATCGCGAGTAATGCCAATGTTCCGCAATTCCACAATACTCTGGGGGTGATACTTGAGGCTCAAGGCAGGCCGGCAGAAGCCCTCGATGCCTATGACCGTGCCGTATCGTTGAAGCCAGATTACGCCGAAGCGTACCACAACATGGCGATAGCGCTGCAGTTGCAGGGTCGACACACCAAGGCCATCCAAAAATGTGAGATGGCGATGTTGATCGATCCCGATTACGCAGAGCCGTACAATACGATGGGCTTTGAACTGCAAACACAAGGCAGGCTCGACGATGCGATCGGAAGTTACAGAAAGGCTACTCAACTCAAACCGGACTATGCAGAGGCCTACAACCATCTGGGATTCGTCCTCAACGAGCTGGGGCGAGACGATGAGGCGGTTGAGAACTTCGAGCAGGCTCTGAGAATCGATCCCGACTACGCCGAGGCATACAGTAATCTCGGCATTGTTCTCAAGGAGAGGGGCCGGCTTGCGGAGGCCATTGCCAATTACGAGCAGGCGATACGACTCGATCCACATTTCTTCGAGGCCTACTACAACCTGGGCAATGGATTGACGGCACAGGGGCGCTGCGACGAAGCGATCGAGAACTATCGACGTGCGATAGACATGAAGCCGCCTTACGCCCAGGCTCACTGGAACATCTCGCACGCCTATTTGCTGAAGGGTGACTTCGAAAATGGCTGGCGGGAATACGAATGGCGGCGAAGCGATGAGCTGGGGATTTTCACCTACCCGCATCGGTATCGGGAACCGCGGTGGGATGGTTCGGACTTTGCGGACAAGAGACTGCTCGTTCATTGCGAGCAGGGGCTTGGCGACAGCATTCAGTTCATGCGATACCTTCCCATGGTCAAGCCACGCGGCGGGACTGTGATATTTGAAGCGTGGAAGTCGCTGCATGGGCTTCTAAAGGATTCTGAAGGGTTTGATGAGTTGCTGGAGCTGTCAATCGAGCGAAAGACAGACGTGGATTTTGACCTTCACATATCTTTGATGGATCTGCCGGCGGTCTTTGGCACCACCCTGGAAACGATTCCGGCCGAAGTGCCATATGTCGCTGCTGACGCGCAGAAGGTTAAGTACTGGCGAGACAGGTTGGAGGATGCGAGTTTCAAGGTAGGTGTCGTTTGGGCCGGCTCACCCGAACACGGCAACGATCACAACCGCTCGTGCCGGCTGGAGTCGTTCGCACCGTTGACGGCCATTGACGGCGTGAAGTTGTATGGGCTGCAGAAAGGCGAAGCGGCCAAACAGGTAGAGCGATTGCCACAGGCAGTGGCCATAGAAAATCTCTCGGAGGATCTCAATGATTTCGCCGACACTGCCGCTGCTGTAGAAAACCTGGATCTGGTCATTTCGGTCGACACTGCCACGGCACACCTTGCCGGCGCGATGGGCAAACCTACCTGGACCCTGCTGCCTTTCGCCCCCGACTGGAGATGGATGCTGGAGCGAACAGACAGCCCCTGGTATCCGACAATGCGTCTTTTCCGGCAAGGAGAATGGGGCAACTGGACCTGCGTTTTGCAGGATGTAAGCGAACAGTTGCACACACTTTTGGGAAGTCGACGCGCATAGTTCGCCGAATCTGCACTGCCGCTCACTCGCCGCGACGGCGCGCAAAGGCGGCGCAACATTGATCAGACGAGAATGTCTATAGAATCATCCCGCACTACCATCTCTTGAAGCGCCGCAGCGCTCTGGTAGCTGCCTCTGCCGGTCGGTCCGTAATGTGTTGCCGTCTCTTGCTGTTCGTCTCCTGATGAGTCGGAATTCGCCGAGTTGTGTTGCCCGAACGCACTGTCTTGCAGTGACGGATCTTTGAAGCCCTGCTGCTGTGATTGTTCGCCTTGGGAGAGTACGACTTCGAATCGCCTTACCTGGACTCCGCTGTCGGCAAGGTTTCGGATTATTTGCGGCAGGGCCTGCTCGATCTCTGCTCTCGTTTGTGCCTTGCTGACTTCCAACGTCCCGGTTATCTGCGCATCCTGCTCCTGGATTTTCACCGATACTTTGCCTAATTCGGGCGGGTGTAACTGAATTGTGATCTGCCTGTTGCCGGTTTGTTGGGACAGCGAGCTGCGAACAGAGTCGAGAATCTGATCGCCGACGCTTTGGGAGGGCTCGCCCGGCAGGCTCTGCTCGGGCGGACTCGCCGCCTTTGCGTTCACGGTAAACGTTGTGGACAGCTGGGCAATCTCAGTTGCCGGCGTCGTCTCCGACAGAGTCTGTTCGGAGCCCAAATTCAGGTTGGCGTTCGAGTTTGAGTTCTCGCCGGCCTCTGTTTGGCCAGTGGCCGCTTGTACAGCAGCTGCATTCAAATGCCGTCCTTCAGAACCGTTCGACGCTTGGGGGCTCTTGTGTGCAGGGCTGCCACCGGTGGCACCAGGCGCTTTCGATGGTGTCTCGGGGGCGGCGAGGTCGGCCGCGGTTCCCGCTGTAGGTCCGGATTCCTGCCGGTCGGCCGTTACGACCTGGACTTGTGTTTGAGAAGGTTTGACCTGCGCCGTCGCAGGCATATCAGCGGTCATGGCTGCCTTTTCGCCCGTATGTGCCGTCTTGGCGTTGCCGTCGACGAAGGCTTCGCCGACCAAATCCTTTGTATTCGATGCAGGTGCTGGTGTTTTGGCAGTGGCCGGAGTCTCTACTATTGCCGGTTTGTTGTCGGCATTGGTATTCCTGGCGGCCGATTCAAAAGGAACCTCGGGCATCGGTTCCTTGGCGTTTGTCACTTTTGTGACGGCCTTGGCATCTGGGGCCGTATTCTTGGGTTTGGGAACCGTCCCGGTGTCATCGCTCTTCTCAGGCTGGGTGTCAATAGCTGCCTTGAGTCCCGGCTGGGTCTTCATCTCAGTCGCAAGAAGGTTGGGTTCAGCCGATGCCGCAGTATCAACGGGCTGGGACTCTACGACCTTGGCGAGCGGGATCGAGCTGTTTGGTGTGGGAATCGATCCGGTGTTGTCTTTCTTCTCAGGCTGGGTGTGGATAGCTACCTCGAGTCCCGGCTGGGTCTTTGTCGCAGTCGCAAGAAGGTTGGGTTCAGCCGATGACGCAGTCTTAACGGGCTGGGATTCTACGGCCTTGCCGCCCGACACCGTACTGTTTGGTGTGGGAATCGATGCGGTGTTATCTTTCTTCTCAGGCTGAGTGTGGATAGCTGCCTTGAGTCCCGACTGGGTCTTTGTCTCAGTCGCAAGAAGGTTGAGTTCAGCCGATGCACCACCCTCACCGGGCTGGGATTTTTCGGCGTCGAGTTTGATTTTTCCGGTGGCTTCCTTATTGGTGTGTTGGGCGGCGACAGATTGTTGAGCCAGCCATGTGCGCTGATCAACCGCGTTTGATTCGGCGTTTTGCTCGGTTGGCTTGCCACTATTGGGAGCTTCTTGTGTTTCTTGAGACTTGGTCTTCTTGCGGATGACCTCGCTGAAGTCTTCGCGCCCTTGGCTGGTCGGTTCCTTTCGGATCTCGGCCGAATCACGGGGTGCTGTTGTCTTTGGGGCGGTATCGGCCGGTGCTTGCGTTTCCTTCGGAGCCGCCGGAGACTGCGTACGCCGTTCGGAGGCATCAGGCCTTGGCAAGGCTGACAAGTGACCGGTCGTTTGACCGAACATGTCTGCGATTGTCGATACGCTGACATTCATACTACAATCCCTAGCAAAACTAACTTGCAGGTATGATAGCAAGTGTCGTGCCAGCGTCTGCAACTTCGCCCTGTATGGTTTGGTAAGTATATTCCGAAAAAGAGGTTAAGTGACGAGAAGAAAAGGTCACTACTCCGGGAAGACCTGATGTCATCTGCGTTTTGGAAAAACATTCCTGACGAAAGGAAAGAATTTCCGTTCTTGCTCGAAGCTGCGCCAGCGCGTGGCGCCAAGATCGGTCTTCTTGCCGGCCCTTTTGGGGTCTGGATCTCGAAATTGACTTTGTCCGGGCATTCTTTGGATGATTGACTCATAGCCGCCTGGCACTTGGCCCCCGGGCGTCGACGAAGCTGCCTGCGGAAAATCCTGGGACGCACCAACCGGGGACTGGCGAACGGCCCGGCAAATGCCCGTATGACTTGTCACAGTTGTCTGAACTTGATCCGAATGAGGTGCTCTGGCTCTCGGTCAGCCCCGCGATTTAACTATGGCATACGGCGGCTCGTCGTCTGGGGGCCGGGGGCCTTGTTTCACGCAGTAGCTCCGCCTGTCAAATCCTCCCGGAAGCGCAGAAAGGCTTTCCCGACTGTATAAAATCCTTACACCACGGGTGCGGTCCGGAGAGTCGGTGATTCGCGTCCAGTGGGTTTCTAGTGCGTGGCCGGGGTAGGGACAGCGAAAATGGCGGGTCTCAATCGCTTGGCACGCTTCTTGCAGTTGCGCCAATGAGCAGATGATGTTCGTCTGTGGATACTGTGTACGTGCCCTGAGAGCTTGAACGATGTCAGATACGAATACCATATTGGATTTGATCAACGCCGGAATACAGGCCGAGAACGTCCGGCAGAAAGCGATTGCCAGTAATTTCGCCAACTTCGAGACGCCCGGATATCGCAGATTGGACGTCAAGTTCGAAGAGGTGCTAGCCGCATGTTCGGGATCGGACGAAGGCGACCTAAGTCTAGCTGAACCTGAGATCTATGAGCCCAAGCAGACGCCGGTGAATGCCAACGGTAACGACACGTCTCTGGAGACGGAAGTCGGTGAGATGATCAAGAACTCTCTTCGGCACAAGGCCTATATTCGGCTGCTCAGCAAGAAATACAATCAGATTGAGCTGGCAATCGGCACAAGGTAATACTCGTATCGCGTATTGCGTATTGCGTATTGGGCTGCACTCACGACGCAATACACACAGCGCACGACGAAGAAGGGGACAGGCAAGATGAGACTTGAAAGCACCAGTTTCAATACCATAGACATGGCGATATCGGGTATGCGAGGCCAGGGCAATCGCATGAAGGATATTTCATCGAATATCGCCAACATAGGTAAGGGCACTGCCGGCGGGGGCGGCTCTGCGTCTGATCCCAATGCGACGACCGGGCTCGGGCGTGCAGTCACCATCGATGACCTGCCTTCTCAGATGATAGATATCAATAGTGCGACGCGGGTCTACAAGGCCAACGTGGCGGTCTTGAAGCGCTATGAACAAATGATGGAAACGACACTTGAACTGCTTAGATGAATTAGGGAACGATACCCTTCAGGGTAGTTGACTCCCGTGAGTAGGATCACAAAATGTGATTTTGAACGTACTTACCGGCGCAAGAAACATGACTTTTCAATCGGGAGAACTATAAAGGATGGCCAATTTTAATGTGAATATGGCAGGTCCGCTTGATTCGTTCAAAGGCCCCTGGGGACCCAACGCGGCAGGGCCGGGCGGTGCCGGTTCTCCCGGAACGCCGAAAGTGGGGGCCTCCGACGGCAGGAATACGGACTTTGCCGACGCGGTCAAGGGCATCGGGCAGTACATTTCCAAGGTCGATGGACTCCAGCAGTCGTCTGACACTTCCATCAAGGACCTGTTGTCGGGCAAGAATGAGGACATCACGTCTGTAGTCTCGGCGGTGGCCAAAGCTGATATGAGTTTCAAGCTTCTTGTCGGCGTCAGAAACAAGTTAATCGAGGCTTATAAAACGACTATGAACATGCCGTTGTAACCTTAATTATAGTGCTGCTGATTGAAAATTCGTGTTCTTGCACAGGTAAGTGGCTTTACAGTAACAGGTTATGGTTTTGCATGCGGCAACTTACTACCCTGAAGGGTATGGCAAAGAGGTCTCATGGCTTTGCTCGAAAAAATAAAGGCAGTCTGGCAAAAGTTGGGTCTGATCCAGCAGGCGTCGCTCGGCGCAATCGTTATAGCGTTCGTTCTCGCCGGCGCCATGCTCGTTTACTGGGCACGCAGACCCGACATGAGAGTGCTGTACCAGGACCTTGCTCCGCAGGAAGCTTCGGCGATTACTGAGAAGATCGCTGAACAGGGTGTTGAATACGAACTGCGAAACGGCGGAACAAGCGTCTACGTTCCGAAGGAACAGGTCTATCAACTTCGCCTGGACATGGCCAAAGAGGGGCTGCCGGCAGGCGAGCTTGGCGGCTACAAGATATTCGACAATGAGAAGATAGGGATCAGCCCATTTGTTCAGAACGTCAATCTCAAGCGAGCATTGCAGGACGAACTTGCCAGAAGCATCCAGATGGTCGAGGGTGTATCTCACGCGCGGGTCCACATAGTAAGCGCCGAGCAGACGGTCTTCACATCAGAAGCGGGCACGACCACGGCATCGGTGGTGCTTCGCGTGAAACCCGGCTACAGGCTTAGTGAGGGCAACATTGCTGCGATTACACATCTGGTCTCCGGAAGCGTGGAGGGGCTTGCCTCGGATAATGTTACCGTGATAGACAGCCAGGGGCGTCTTCTTTCCAACGATACCAGCCAGAACCTGGCCAATGGAGCTGGCACCGTTCAAGATTATCGCCAAAGGGTCGAGCAGGATCTGGAAGACAGGGTCGAGGAGATACTAATTGCAGTCCTGGGCCCCGGAAGGGCCAAGGTAATGGTCAGTGCCGTGATTGACATGAACAGCGTCAGCACGATTACGGAAAAGTACGAGCCGAAGGGCGTTGCCACGAAGGAAGAGATCACCACCGGTTCGGAGACCGGAGCCAGCACAGTACAGGCTTCAGGCCAGCCTGCCGTGCCGGGCAGCGTGACAAAGGACGAGACAATTCTGACCGAGTACGAGGTCGGCAAGACTGTGACACAGGAGACGGTCCTGCCGGGGGAGATCAAGTCTTTGTCGGTCTCGGCCGTTGTCGATTTATCGGCGCCGGATCCGAACGCAACCGGGCAGATAATGGATGTCAATGATGTGGAGAAACTCATTGAAAACGGCCTTAATCTGGATCTCGCAGGCGCCGACTCGCTGAAAGTTGTCAATGCCCCAATGGCCCGGGCTGCGCCGTCTCTGCCGGAGGAGCCTTCCGGCCGGCTCGATTTTGTGGCAATTGCCCGTCAGGCATCGTTGGGGACAATGGCAATTTGTGCACTGCTTGTTCTACGCATCTTCAAGGGGGCCAAGAAGAAAGTGGAGCCCGAGGTTGTGACCGAGCATCCGGTCGAAACGGCCGACGTCGAGGGTCTTCTTTCCGAAGGAGTCGGCATCTCAGGCCCTCTGGCAATGCGCAGGCATATAGCCGACGCGTTGGAACGGGATCCCGGACGTGTCAGGCAGTTATTCAGCAGTTGGATTGAAGACAAGGGTTAGGAAGATGGAATTGACGGGCAGGCAAAAGGCTGCAATGTTGTTGATGAGCTTGGATACCGCCACCGCTGCGCAGATGGTCAAGGGTCTCGACGCTGAGACCGTCCAGGAATTGGCGGTCGAACTGGTGTACCTGGACGCCGCCGGCCTGCAAAGCAGCGAGGAGAGAGCGGAAATTGTCAAGCAATTTTGCAGCTCACTGGATAGCGGGGAGACCTTTCATCTCGGCAGTTTTCTCAGTGAGATGCTCAACAGCACCGTAGGTGGAGAAAGAGCGGCGCAGATTCAAACCGAAATACGGGAGATGTTGCGGAAGCGAGATCCTTTCCTGTCTATTCGTTCGGTCGATGCGCAGACGATGGCCTCCGTACTGGAGACTGAGCATCCCCAGGCTGCGGCCGTGGTATTGTCAGAGTTGTCGCCGAAGAGAAGCTCTGAGGTGATCGGCCTCTTGGGCGAGGGGGCAAGGATCAACGTTATCAGCAAGATGACCAGTGGTGAATCGGTTACGGTCGAAGCGAAAGCGCGAATTGCCGAAATGTTTTGCAGGCGTCTATGTGGTGTCACAGGCGGTGGCGCAGGTGAAACGTCGGCGGCTCGACCGGAAGAATCCCTGAGAAGAGTAGCTATGATCTTGCGAAATCTCGGCAAAGAGGTTCGAGACGGCCTGCTCCGCGCCATCGCCGAGCGGGATGAGGACGCCGCCAAGATGATCAGCAATCTGATGATAGGCTGGGACGACATCCCCAAGGTAGCCGACAGATCATTGCAGGATGCGTTGAGGGGGATCAATGCGAATACATTGGCGTTGGCGTTGAGCAGGGCCGATGAGCAGATGGCTCAAAAGATCAAGTCCAATATGTCCGAGCGAGCTGTTGCCGCCGTGGACGAGGAAGCATCCCTCATGTCGTCGCCCAAGAGCAAAGACGTTGACAATGCGAGAGAGGAGATTGTAAAAGTCTTACGCGAAATGGACGAGAAGGGTGAACTTGACTTTATTGAAGAGTGATACGATGTCCGGAACGCTCACGATCAGTCTTTCCATGCCCGTTGCATCCGTGAGGATCCTGGACAATTATCCGGGGCCGCCCGGCATCGAGCAACTCGAGGCCGAGGGGGCTGGTGGGCAAGTTCAGACAGAAGAGCTCCAAGCTCAAAAGGCCGCATTTTCACAAGCCTGCCAGACGCTTAACGGTGTCGTTGACAAGGTCAATGCGTTTTACGACAAGATCTTTGTTGGGCACAGCGAAGAGATTGCACGGCTCTCGGTGGAAATCGCCAGAAAGATATTGATGCAGAAAGTTGCGGATGGGGATTATGAAATCGAGTCCATCGTCAAGGAATCCCTCGAGAATGCACCGGACCGGCAGGATATCGTGGTGCATCTGCATCCCGACGACGTTGCGCAATGTCAACGGGCACAACAAGATGATCCGGACAGTGCGCTGGTCGGTATCAAGTTCGTCTGCGATTCGAATATCGGGCGTGCAGAGTGTTTGCTCGAAAGCCCCAAGGGAATTGTCAAGTCGCTGATCGATGAGAATCTGGAACGGATTGGCAGAGCACTTAAGAACAGAGAGTGAATTATGGCAATGGGTGCGACTGGTCCCAGTTTGATTGATTTTGAAAAGTTTCACTCGGTGCTGGGCGACGTGAACTTGCTGGACCGTCAGGGTTTTGTAGTCCGAGTTTCCGGCCAGACGGTCGAATCAACCGGTCCGGCATTGGGTCTTGGCGAACTATGCGGAATCCATATTCGCAACGGTCGCAGGGTCACCGCCGAAGTCGTGGGCTTCCGGAGAGATCATCTCATACTGTTGCCGCTGCAGCACATAGAGGGCATCTCGCCTGGCGATACGGTGACAGCCCGAAGCACTCGGCGCCATATAAAGCTGAGCGAAACTGTC
The DNA here is from genome assembly GCA_001303465.1 of Phycisphaerae bacterium SG8_4. Lineage (GTDB taxonomy): Bacteria > Planctomycetota > Phycisphaerae > Sedimentisphaerales > Anaerobacaceae > SG8-4. Next base: position 3,457 of record LJTR01000022.1, on the reverse strand, counting down.
CTGGGCAGAGTGCTGGATGGACTGGGAAACCCCATTGACGACAAAGGGCCGCTGGTCGGGGCCGACAAGAAAGAGTTGGACGCTGGCAGTCCGCCGCCCCTGAGTCGAGAGAAGATCACCCGGCCCCTGGTTCTGGGAATAAGATCTTTGGATGGAGTGCTGACCTGCGGCAAAGGTCAGAGAATAGGCATCTTCGCAGGTAGCGGAGTGGGCAAGAGTGTTCTGCTCGGCGAAATCGCCAATTCCAGCGACGCCGATGTCAACGTTGTCGCACTGATAGGCGAGCGCGGTCGGGAGGTGCGAGAGTTTCTTGAGTCGGACCTCGGCCCCGAGGGTTTGGCGCGCAGTGTGGTTGTAGTTGCTGCCTCGGATTCGCCCCCAATTCAGCGGGTCAAGGCGGCGTTTGTGGCCGTCACGGTCGCCGAGTATTTCAGGGACAAGGGCAAGAATGTTCTTTTCATGATGGACTCGCTCACTCGGCTTGCCCAGGCGCAGCGTGAGATCGGTCTTGCGGCGGGCGAGCCGCCGGCGGCAAAGGGCTACTGTCCAAGCGTATTCGGCCTGATGCCGAGACTCATCGAGCGTTTGGGCCGTACCGAGATTGGCAGTATCACCGGTATTCTGACGGTTCTAGTCGAAAATGATGATCTGGCAGACCCTGTGGCTGACAGTGCCCGGAGCCTGCTGGACGGCCACATTGTGCTCTCGAGAAAACTGGCCGAGAGGGGCCATTACCCGGCCGTGGATATTCTCCAGAGTATCAGCAGATTAATGCCTGCGGTCACCACGGCCGATCACAGGCTTGCGGCGCAGAAACTGAGAGAGATATACGCCATTTATGTCGACGCCGAAGACCTGATAAATATCGGCGCGCTGTCCCCGGGCAGCAATCGCCGCATTGATGGGGCGGTAGCCCTGATAGACAGGATAAGAAATTTCCTCATTCAACCTGTTCGTGAGAGAACGGATTTTGCAGAAACTGTCAGGCAATTGGCTGGGATTGTCCAGTCGTGGCACGAGCTGTTGGGTTCGTAGTAGCAACGCCGGACTTTTGGCACAGGCGTAGAATGTTTGAGAATTAGCATTTGGGATTTGGATGAAACGTTTTGCATGGCGCTTGAATCGGCTCCTGGAAATCAAGACCAAGCAGGAGCAGAAAGAAAGAGCAGAGCTGTTCAAGCTGACCGAAACGTTGGCTGAGCGGCGAAGCGAGATGATGTTACGAAAGAAGATGTTGAAGGACGTAATTGACGGTCTGGCCGAAGCCGATCCTAAGCAGCGATTGGGCCAGCAGGAATTCTTCCTAAGACATGCCGGGACGAGTGATGAGCAGATCAGGAAACTCAAGGATAGAATCAGCCAGTTGGAGTCGCAGCAAAAAGAAAAGATCGCACAGGTTTTAGCGATCAGAAGGTTCAAAGAAGGTCTGGAAAAGCTGCGTATCGAAGCGAAGAGGCAGTTCATAGCCGAGCAGGAGAAACTCGAGCAAAATGAACTGGACGAGGCGGCTATCGTTTCATTTGTGCGAAAAGCACAAAGTTAGGAGAAGACCAGTGAGCAAAAAGGTCATAATAATGACGGCGGTGGCCGGATTGGTGAGCTTTGGCGGAGCATTCGTCTTTGCGTGGCTCTCCAGGCCGTCTCCGGCAAGCGGTCCGCCGGAGCCCAATCAACCGACGCCCGTAGTCGACATATCACCATCTGGCGAATCTCAGCAAGAAACTGATGCTGCATCTGTGGCCCGTGAGCCTTCCGGCTCGGTCAAGAGAGCTCTGACCGAACAGCAATTGAAAAATCTTGTCCAGGACGTGCGGCTTAAGATGCAGGAGTACAATGACAGGCTGGAGGCCATTGCGATGCGAGAGCGCAGATTGCAGGTGGCCCACAACGTGCTGAAGGAGGACATTGAAAGCCTTGAGAATCTGCGGATCGAAGTTGCCTCGGCCATTGCCAATCTCAAAACTGAGCGGGACAACCTCATCAAGAGCAGGCTCGAGATTGATCAGAAGGAGAAAAACAACCTGATATCCATCGCAGCCACCTATGACAAGATGGATGCCACGGGGGCCAGCAAAATACTGGTCAGCATGTGCAAGCCGCAAGTATCCGGCCAGCAGACAGCCGGCGATGCCGGCCGCAAGAGCACCAGTTACGATGATGCTGTGAAGATACTGCACTACATGACGGAAAGGACCAAGGCCAAACTCCTGGCGGAATTGGCTACGTCTGAGCCGGTTCTTGCAGCGGGTCTGTGTCAGAGATTGAAACAGATAGTTGAGGGTAATTAGCGCCATGGACATTGCGACCATAATAGGAGTGATCTTTGGGCTTATTGTTGTGCTCGGCGCCATCGTCGTCGGAGGAGGGTGGCAGGCATTTGTGCACCTTCCCTCTATAGCGATTACCATGGGAGGGATGTTGTGCGCGACTCTCATACATTTCTCTCTGCCCCAATTTCTTGGTATATTCTCGGTGGTCAAGAAGACGATTGTCACGAGGATTCCGCCGCCTTCGGAGCTGATACAGGAGATGGTTAACTTCGCCGCTATCAACAGGCGTGACGGGGCGTTGGCACTGGAACAGGAAATCCCGAAGGTAAGTGATTTGTTTTTCGTCAAGGGTCTGCAGATGCTCGTGGACGGCCAGGATTCTGAGTCCATGAGGAATCTGTTGTCTCTGGAGATCGACAAGCTCGGGGACCGTCATTCGACGGGCAAGAAGATCCTGGAGTTCATGGGCGCGGCAGCTCCGGCCTTTGGAATGGTCGGAACGCTTATCGGATTGGTTCAGATGCTCAAGAACCTGTCCTCGCCCGACCAGATCGGTGCCGGAATGGCGGTGGCATTGCTGACTACGTTCTACGGGGCGTTCTCGGCCAATTTGATTTTCATCCCACTGGCCGGCAAACTTGGGATCTACTCGAAGGCAGAGACAACGGCGATGGAAATGATTGTAGAAGGTGTCTGCGCGATGGCCGAAGGCGATAATCCGACCACCATTCGAGAGAAGATGCAGGCGTTCGTTTCCCAGGGCAGGCGAGAGGAAATTAAGGCTACTATCTAATGCCACGTGCGCGCAAACAGCGAGAATCAGATGAGCCTCCCGGTGCAGCCGAATGGATGGTTACTTTCAGCGATTGTATGACGCTCTTGCTGACTTTCTTCGTGCTTCTGCTGACCTTTTCATCTTTTGAGGAGAAGTTATTTGGGAGCTTGAGGGTTATCTACTCCACGGCTTTTACAAACATACATGTGTTCCGCCGCGCACAAGACTGGGATGCACTTCTGGAAATGCCTCCGATCATGCAAATAGAAGAACTCGACAAGGGCAGCGGAAGCCCTACCTCGCTCAGCGGATTGCAGAAGAATCTGAGGAGTGAGGCGGCATCCGCGGATCTTCGCCGCTGCACGGCGTTCCTATTCTCATCGAAAGAGCTTTTCTGGGGCAAAGGGGCAGT
>LJTR01000361.1 GCA_001303465.1 Phycisphaerae bacterium SG8_4 | reverse complement strand
GTCCGGTCCGTCGAGCACAATAGGCAACTCCGGGACCAAACAGAAATTGACGTCCCCGCTGGCGATCGTAGCGCCGGCGGCAATGAACCCGGAATCTCGACCCATCAGCTTGACGAGACTGACGCCGTTCCATGAAGCCTTGGCTTCGACATGAGCGTGGCCCAGTATCCTGCGGGCCTCCTCGACGGCGGTGACATACCCGAAGGTGGTCTCGGTGAAGTATATGTCGTTATCGATAGTTTTCGGAATCCCGATTATGGAGATCCTCAGCCCCTGCCTCTCGCACTCGGCGGCGATGGCATGGGCGCCGGCGAAAGTGCCGTCCCCGCCTATGACAAAGAGCAGTTGCACGTTGTGTCCGCATAGAGTGGTGACCATGTCGACCGGCTCCTGATGGCCGCGGGAAGAGCCCAGGATGGTCCCTCCGAGGTGCTGTATGTTGTCCACGGACTCGTCTGTCAGCTCGATCGGAGGCTCTTGAGTTTTGCTGCTCAGCCCCTGATAGCCGAAACGGAATCCGAGCACTCTCTTGACGTTGTATTCCCATCGCAAGGTCAGTGTTATCGTGCGAATGACATCGTTCAGGCCCGGGCAGAGCCCGCCGCAGGTGACGATACCGCAGACGAGCTGTGACGGGTCGAAGAAGATCTTCTCCCGGGGACCGGCACATTCGAACACGGGGACATTGGCCTTCCGGCGCGCGGCCGCCAGATCTGTAGACCTCACAAAATACGACACCTTGACTTGATCGGAAACATACAACTGCCTGTCGATCTTGTATGCGGTCTCAAGGGAGGGCTCGCCAAGGCACGCGGGGGTAAAATCGATCTCTTCGTCAACCGGAGGAAAGGACCACATAAAGCACTCCTTTATTCATTTAAGATTCTGCGGACAAGAACCTGCAGACGCAATTCAACTGCCGTCCGGATTGCCCGGTGCGCGCGAGCGGTTACTTCCTTGACGACTGCGAACGTCTGACCACCGGGTGCGACTTAGTGCCCCCGCCGTGGGTCTTTTCGAGGACTTTCATCGCCCTCTTGACGTCGGCGACCTTCAAAACGCCAGTCGTCCTGCCTCCCTTGCCGCCGGCGGTGCAATAAGCATAAGCAATATTTATGTGGCTCTTTGACAGCTTCTCCGCTACAGCCGCCAGCGCCCCGGATTTGTTTGCCAGGCTGATACACAAGACACTCGTTTCGTTGTAGGGTAGATTCACCTTCGCCAGAATCTTCTTCGCTTTTTCCGGTGCGGCAAAGACGACCCGCATAACTCCATGCTCCACCGAATCCATCATTGTTATCGCCACGATATTGATTCTCTCTTGCGCGAATTCGGCGAGTACGCGGGCCAGCACGCCCGGTTTGTTGACCATGAAGATTGAGAATTGTGTCGCAATGTGCATGGCACTAACCTTTCTGTAAAAGCGCAATTCCACTTGCGCGCCAATAACTTCTGGGCCCCGCCGGCAAGTGGCACGAGGCGATTACTCTGTGTTCGCACTCTTGATGGCACTTTCCAAGTCCGGGAAGAATCCGAAAACCTTGTTAAGATTCGTTATCCTGAAGACTCTGTGCAGTTGGGGGTTTATCGCACTGATCACAACCTTGCCGTCGTACGCGGCCAGCTTCGCCCGGATGTCCAGGAGCAGCCCCAGGACCTGCGAGGAGAAGAATTTGACCTGCTCGAAGTCGAATATCAGCGTGCTCGGCCGATTTTGGCCGACAAACTCCCTGATTTCGTCGTTGGCGTCGGCAATTCCCTGCACATCAGTCATCGAAGCCGACTTGAAGGCCACTACGCCGACGTTTCTCTCCATTTTTGTCTCTATGGCAACCTCGTTGGCCATATCAGTCGATGCTCCCGGCAAGTCAAGCCGCAAACGATTATCATAAAATTCGATAACTCCCTTTTACTCCTCGTCTATTGTCGCCGATTCGGCTGCACTTATCAACAGGCAATTGCGAACAATAGCCCTTTTTATCATCTTGTTGGCTATACGTACCTGCCACGAGGTCTGTTTGCCCAAACCGCCAGAGTTTCCAAAGAAGCTCCGTAAATTGGGCTCTCGGCACTTACGTGTAGGCTTGCTCTCCGGTGGGCGCCAACGATATTGCAGGTGCCTTTCAAGACAATACCAGGGAGATACCGGCTCCAAATTCGAGGGCGAGCAAGAACGGGGGGTGTCGATCAATGATCTGGAGATTTTCAACCCCCGCGCAGCTGATTGTTGATCATTGGTATTTCGCAGGCCAGATCCTTCGGCTTCGCTCGGGATGACGACAAAGTGAGAATGTCTTCACACTTTGTTGTCAGCTTTTTGCCTGGTCGAGGATAAGGTCTTTGGCTTTTCGACTGGGCAAGTTCAACGCTCCGTATGCGGCTGCCGCTGCACTTCGGAGGTCGGGGTCGGTGTCGTCCGAGCTGATCAGGGTGTAGATCATGTCGACCACGTTCTCGGGCAGCATGTTGGCGTTTAGCTTGGCGGAAGTCGCCAGCGAATCGAAAGCCGGAATTCGTACCTCGGCCGCGTTGCCTGTATCGAGCGCCATGGAGGCTATCGCCCTTTGGGCGCCGGGACTGTTGAGATGAGCCAGGGTCTGACCCGAGAGGATCTGGATCTGCGAGCGAGCGTCGCCTACGCCGGCTACAAGAGCGTCCTGAGCGCCGGACAGATCGATGACCCGATTGCGGGTCGAGGCCAGCTTGAACATGGTTTCGACCGCACGCAGGGCGTAGCTGTCGGCGATCTCCGCGTTCCAGCCGTTACCGCCTGCAGACTCGGCCTCCGGGCCCTGGCCCAGGGCTTCAGCGAGATTCGCGGTGACCAGCTTGCTCTCGGCAAATCCTTCGGTCGGACCGGCCGAGCCGATCGCTACAGCGGCGCTGTATCGCACCATTCTGTCGTTGAACGACAGTGACTGCAGCAGCGGCTGAGAGGGCCCCAGCTTGTAGAGCAATGATTTTTCGCCTGCGGTAGTGCCCAGAGCCTCTATGACGCCGAGTGCAACGTAGGCGTTCTTGTCCTTGACTGCACGGGCCAGCGCCTGATGGAGATACTCGACACCCGCGGTGGTGGCGTAGACGAGCGCGTCTGCGTGACGGTCACCGAAGTAGTCGGGCATCTTCGCAACACCTGCGGACTCGGCCTTGAAGAACGCGGCCAGCCAGAGGCCTATAGCCGGACCGAAGTTGGCGTCGGCCTTGAGGGCCCATTCGCAGCAGCGCATCGCCATAAGCTCGTTGAAGTAACCGTTATCGACCTGTTCGCGAGTGAGCCTGTTGCTGTCGGGGTTCCAGAACCAGACGTTGGCGAAATTGACGTCCTCGGTCGGCGTCAGCGACTGGGCGTGGTAGTAGTATTTTTCGCCCAGATCGTAGAACAACTGGGCGGCGGAGACTTGCATAGCGTCGGGGTCAATCTGTCTGAGGCTGTCCTCTGCGGAGTTGCGGAGCTTGGCCGATTCGTCCTTCTCGACGATGTACTTCAGATACGGTTGTGCCTGCGGATAGGCGATCTTACCCAGCGCGGCGATTATCTCGGCCTTGACTGTCACGTTGTCGGTTTGCAGCGCGGCGGCGAGCGGCCTTATCGCACCTCTGCCGATCTGCGGAAGCGCCCGAACGATGTTCGGCATCTCGTCTTCACGGGAAGAATCGGCCAGCGCATCGAGCATGAAGGGTATTGCATACTCGCCTGCATCGCGCAGCCGCTTGACGGCGATGAACCAGCCGCGCTCGGTGCCGGTGAGCCGCCTGACCTCCTCGGCGATAATCGCCGGCGTCGAGCGCCGGATGAACCTCCCCTGCTCTATAACGGCAAGGACCTTGCCGCACAGATCGACCAGCTCGGCATCGGGTGCAGTTTCTTTGGCTCGAACAAGAATCTGGTAGCCTTGTGGATTTTCCTTGCTCAGCTCAAGCAGCTTTTCCGGGTCGGGATTGCCGGCCAGGAGCTTCTGCGCGTACCCTTTCGCCAGATCGAACCGGCCGATGACTGTGTAGTGCACAAACTCGTCCCAGCTTTCTTCGACAGCCTGGGCGAGACAGGCGTTGACAGAGCAGAGTGCCGCTGCTATGACCACTAAGGCTGTTTTTCCGTTGAACATCAAAGTTTCTCCAAAAAGTGCGTTCTTGCTTACCACCAAACCGGATCCGGCTGCCGAATAGACAAGGGTTTTCTCAGGCTGCCCTTACCTCCGAATTGCCTCTAAACTAGGCCTTTCAATCACCAAGCAAGGATAAACCCATACACTGTCCCTGCTATTATTCGTCCTTTGGACTATATACTACAAGTAAATCCCTCCTCTGTCAACAAAAAACCGCTTCTGCAACCACAATGGCCGCTGTAAGGGCATTTTACCCATTGTATCACAGGTCACTCTCTGCTATAATATCGGACACGAAGCCGATTTTGCCCTGAGAAAGACAAGGGCAGGCAGCAAGTAAAGACGTCGTTAGGGGACGAAGGATCACCATGCGTAGGCGAAAAGAACTTAAGACGTCAGGGGTCGGTGTTCGTGCGCATCATAGGGGGGAGTCTTCCGCGGGATTTACCTTGATTGAGCTTCTAGTGGTGATAGCGATTATAGCGTTGTTGCTGTCGATATTGATGCCGGCATTGCAGCGGGTGAAGAAACAGGCCAGATCTGTAGGTTGTCAGGCGAACCTGCGCCAGTGGGGCACGATCTTCGAGATTTACATGCAGGAGAATGACGGCTACTTCGCCTACGGCGACAGCAGCGGCAGGTGGAGGAATGTGCTGCAGGAACAGCACAGGAACCGCAGCCTGACCGCCTTATGCCCTGAGGCCGCAAATACTAGAAAGCATGGTGGCACGTACGGCGCATGGACCGAAGAATCACTGGATGCAGATTACGTTGCTCATATCGACGAGGGCAGTTACGGCGTAAACCGCTGGGTCTACAACAGAACCGAAAATCAGGATGACACGAACTACTGGAAGGGAAACAACCATAGAGGCCTGAACAATATCCCGCTGTTTCAGGATTGTTCGTGGTACGGTGCCGGGCCGCTCGATATCGACCTGCCCCCCGAGTACGACGGCCACACGGCCAGCACGACGGGACACTGGCGTGGTGACAACATGAGGCGCGTTTGTATGAACCGACATAACGCAGCGACGAATATCGTCTTTTTGGATATAACCGTCAGGAGGATAGGGCTAAAAGAGCTGTGGACTCTGAAGTGGCACAGCAACTACAGGACCGCCAACCTGTGGACCAAGGCCGGCGGCGTACGCGCCGAAGACTGGCCGCAATGGATGAGGAGCTTCAGGGACTACTGACGACACGGCTGCCATGGACGCAAGCAAACAGACCAGAAGGGGTTTTCTCAAAATGTTGGGCGCTGCCGCCGGGACGCTTATGGTTCGGCCGGCCGCGTTTGGCAGGCGAAGCTCTGCGCGCAAGCCCAACGTCGTCCTGATCTTCACAGACGATCAGGGCTCGATAGACGTCAACTGCTACGGCGCAAGAGACCTGTACACGGAGAACTTAGATCGACTTGCCGCTCAGGGGACG
>LJTR01000360.1 GCA_001303465.1 Phycisphaerae bacterium SG8_4 | reverse complement strand
CGAGACGCCGATCCCGGGCGGGATGCTCAAGGTCTACAGAAATGCCGGCGATGCCGGGCACCTGTCATACACGGGACAATCTTCGTTCAAGTACGTCCCCGTGGACGAAGATGTCGAGCTCAACCTCGGCGCCGTGGCGAACGTCGTCGTCGAGCCGAAGCTCATGAATTTCAAGAGCGAGAACTACAGATTTGATACTCGCGGCAACGTCTCCGGCTGGGACGAGATTCGCACGTTCAGCATCGAAGTGAGAAACACCCGTGAAATCCCTGTTGAAGTCGAGATTCAACGCAACTTCAAGACCCAATACTGGGATATTACAAGAGCGGGCAACTCCGGCACCTTCGAGAAGGTGGATCTCGATACGGTGAAATTTACGCTGACGCTTGAAGCCGGGTCGATCCGGAAATTCGAATATACCCTCCGAACATACCAGGGCGTCCGACAGGAGAACTGGAGAGGAAACTAAAAAACGCGCAGGCGGCGGATACAGAGACCCGCGTATTGGTGCGTTTCGCCGCCACAACAGCCCAAGGGGTCTGTTTTTGCCCTGAATTCGCACAATACTGCGTTGTCATCTCTTGCTTTGCTGCGTCCTCGAGGTTATAATGGATCGTTTGCACGGTGGCCCAGACGGTGAGCCGCCATTTCCATTGGGAGACGGGCAAAGCCAATGAGCAAGAAACCGCCTAAAACAAAAACAGGTAAGAGTACCACCGGGTGGCTCAGACGTAACGCCCTGAAGGCTGTGATTGCGGCCGTCGCGATAGTGGGCGTCATGTTGGTCGGAAGACTTCCGCAGAAGGATCGTGAGGCTCCCGCCGCGCCGGCGCCGCCGGTGAACGTTACGGTCATTACGGTCGCAGCCAAAGAGCAGTTTGCCGACACTTTCGAGCTGCCGGCGGTGGTCGAGCCCAATCGAGTCGTTACGGTCTCGGCCGAGTTCGAGGGACGCATCGAGCGAATTGCTTGCGAAGAGGGCTGTGAAGTAACCGCAGGCGACCTGCTCATCCAGCTCAACGCCGATCTCATAGGGCCAGCCGTTAAGATCGCAAAAGCCCAAGTCGACCGAGACCAGATCGAGTATGATCGCATGAAGAGGTTGGTCGATGACGACGCTACTTCTCGGCGAGACCTGGACGACGCCATCACCAGGCTGGCGATCAGCAAGGCGCAATTCGATGAGGTCACAGCCCGTGAGAAACGCACACGTATCCTTGCCCCACTGGATGGAGTGCTGAATGATCTTCTGGTGGAAGAGGGAGAGTACGTGCAGATTGGCACGCCTGTGGCCGAGATCGTAGAGACAAAAGTCGTTAAGGTCGTGGTGGAAGTGCCCGAGCGGGACATCGTATTTTTCGAGGTCGGCCGCCAGGCCGAAGTCCTTGTCCACACGAAGGACGAAGACAAGTGGCTTAAGGGCAGTATCACCTTCATAAGCGAACTGGCCGATCAGCAGACGCGCTCGACTCGCATGGAAATCACCGTGGCGAACAAGGAAGGACTTGTTCGCAGCGGGCAGATCGTGTCGGTTAATCTCACGCGCAGGGTTTTGACCGATGTCGTAATGATCCCGCTGCTGGCTGTGATCCCCATGGAGGAAGGCAACGCCGTGTACGTGGTCAACTCGACCGAGGCGAAGCGTCAGATGGTGGAACTCGGGATCATCAAGGGTGATCGCGTCCAGATCAAGAGCGGCCTCGAGCCTGGGGACAAGCTGATCATCGCCGGCCACGGTTTCGTCGCCCCGGGACAAAAAGTAAACGTATCAGAGACCAAATAGCCCACAATGCTGCTGACCGACGTAGCCATCCGAAACCGGACCACTGTCGCCGTGCTGGGTCTGATCATAATCCTGATGGGCGGCTACAGCTACATGTCGCTGCCTCGCGAGGCGGCCCCGGACATACCGATTCCCTTTATCATGGTCACGACAACGTACGAGGGTGTCTCGCCAGAAGACATGGAGACATCCGTGACGATGAAGATCGAGACGGAACTCAACGGCATCCGAGGCGTCGAGGAGATCACATCCAGCAGCGCCGAGGGCATGTCGCTGATAAGCGTGGAATTCACGCCTGACGTGCCCAGTGAGGTAGCCCTTCAGCGCGTCCGCGACCGCGTGGATCTAGCCAAGGCAGAGTTGCCGCTTGATGCCGAGGAACCGGTAATCACGGAGATTAACTTCGCCGAGATGCCCATAATGCTGATCAGCATCGCAGGCGACGTCTCACCGAACCAACTCAAGGAAATCGCCGACGATCTGCAGGATGCGCTCGAGTCGGTGCCCGGCGTGCTTAAGGTGGATATGGCCGGTGACCTCGAACCCGAAATCAGGTTGGAATTCTACCCCGACCGTATCGCTCAGTACAGCCTGACAATCCCGGAAATACTGGCCCTCATCCCGTCAGAGAATGTCAATATTTCCGCCGGAGGTCTGGAGACCGAGGGTATGAAATTCAACGTTCGCATTCCCGCCGAGTTCGTCACGCCCGAAGAGGTGGATGGTCTGCTGCTGACTGTGCGCAACGGCAAACCCATCTACCTCTCGGACGTCGCGTCGGCGCGATACACCTTCAAGGATCGACTCACTTACTCACGCCTCGACGGTTATGACAATATCACACTGAGCATAAGCAAGCGCATTGGATCCAACGCCGTTCACGTCTCCGACTATGTCAAAGCAGTACTCGCCAAGGCGCGGGAGCAGGCCGGAGAAACGGTAAAGTTCGACATAACGTTTGACATGTCCACGATGGTGCGCGACATGGTCGCAGACCTGGAGAACAATATCGGTTCGGCGCTGGTCCTGGTCACGCTCGTGTTGTTTCTTTTCCTCGGCTGGCGTCCGAGCACGATCGTCGCGATGATTATTCCACTGAGCATGCTGATCACCTTTTTCCTCGTGCAGATGCTGGGCTTCACGCTGAACATGGTGGTGCTCTTTAGCCTCGTGCTGGTGCTCGGTATGCTGGTGGATAACGCCATCGTGATCGTGGAGAACATCTTTCGCCATCTTCAGCTCGGGCACAGCCGCGTCGAGGCGGCAATCCTCGGTGCGCGGCAGGTCGCCTGGCCGGTCACAACTTCGACGTTTACAACTGTCTGCGCGTTTTTGCCCTTGATGTTCTGGCCCGGTATCATGGGTGACTGGATGAAGTATCTTCCCTTTACCCTGACCCTCGGATTGTTGGCATCGCTGTTCGTGGGGCTCATATTCAACCCGGTCATCTGCTCGGTCTGGACAGGTCGGTCATCGGCGCCAAAGCAAAAAGATCGTTTGCTCATCCGCGGCTATCGCTGCCTCCTGAACGCGGGGCTGAGCAATCCGGGCCTGACTCTATTCCTGGCCGTTTGCCTGCTGGTTGCCATCATGACTTTGTACGGCAAGATCGGCCAGGGCACAGAGTTCTTTCCAGAGGGCGACCCGGAACGGGCGGTCGTCGACATTCGGACCCCGCAGGGAACAAGTATTCACGAGACCGATCAGATCACCCGCGAAATCGAAGAGCGTGTCAAGCCCTACAGCAAGTGGCTCAAGCACGTCGTCACAAACGTCGGATCCTCCGGCGGCTCCAATTCAGGTCTGGTGGCCACTGCGGGTGGATCGCACCTGGCCAATGTCACACTCGTCTTCTACGAGTTTGGCGTGCGGCAGCGACCGTCCAGGGAGATCATCGCCGAAGTACGTCAGGCGGTATCCGACATCTCGGGAGCTGAGATCCAGGTCGAGAGCGCGGACATGGGCCCGCCGACGGGTGCGGCGATCTCGGTGCGTCTGGTAGGCGAAGACTTTAAAACGCTTGAGCAACTCAGCGAGCGGGCCAAGCGCATGATCGCCGGCGTGCCCAACATCGTCAACCTGCGCAGCGACCTCGAGGCCACGCGTCCTGAACTGGCCTTTACAGTGGACCGCCGGGTCGCCATGCTTTTGGGCGTCAATACGGCCATCGTGGGCAACTTTCTCAAAATGGCCATCTTCGGTACAAAGGTCGGGACATACCGGCAGTTCAACGACGAGTACGATATCACGGTGCGATTGCCTCTGGCCGAGCGGGTCAACATCGACGACTTGTATCGGCTGCGGATTCCCAATGCCGCTGGAGAAGCGGTGCCGCTGAGCTCGCTGGGCAAGTTCACATATCAGGGCGGATTCGGCACCATCAACCGCGTGGATCAAAAGCGAGTCGTCACCCTCACCGCCGACGCCGAGGGACGGCTCAGTTCTGAGGTGCTCGCGGACGTGCAGAGGAGCCTGTTGCCCCTTGGAGACACGCGCCTGGACAAAGGCGACGTGCGCGATTGGCCGGCCCTAAGAAGCCTAATTCTGGAAGCTAAGTCAGGATCTGCGCTGAGCCCGGCCGGACGTATATGGGATGTGTTGGCTGAGAAACGGCAGGATGCCCTCGCTACGGCTCTTTCAGAGCAGACGTTAAGCAGAAAAATCAGAGAGCAAATCCTTGCATGCCTTAACGAGGCGCTTGGCAAGCCTGCTCTGTATCGCCAGGAGGCCTTCGCAGACCCTAACCTCTCGGACAAGGCCGCCGAACTGCTCGCACGAGGCCCTGGAACATTGACCGATGAAGAAGTCCGGTTTCTCAATCGTGAGCTATTGGTCTCGGTCTGGCCGAATGTTATCGCCCCGAATGTCCGGCTGGAATTGCCGCCGGGCTACGAGATTCGCTATGCCGGCGAGAAGGAGGAGCAGGACGAAGCCCAGGCGTTTCTGTCAAAAGCCTTCGCCATCGCCCTGTTGTTGGTCACCCTTGTGCTGGTCATCCAGTTCAACTCTATGATGGTGCCGTTTATCATTATGACGACGGTCGTCCTGTCGCTGATCGGCGCGCTTGCGGGTCTGCTGATATGCGATTTGCCGTTCGGGATCATCATGACCGGCCTGGGCGTGATCAGCCTTGCAGGAGTGGTGGTCAACAACGCCATCGTGTTGCTGGCCTACACGCGCCAGTTGCAGAGTCAGGGCATGGAGCTTCTCGCCGCCGCGGCCGAAGCCGGAGTCACGCGCTTTCGCCCCGTATTGCTTACCGCAGCGACCACTATCATCGGCCTGATCCCGATGGCAGTCGGCATCTCCTATGACTTCCACACCTTCAGTTGGGCCACTAGAAGCGAATCGAGCCAGTGGTGGCGCAACATGGCGGTCGTTGTCATATTCGGCCTGGGCTTCGCAACGATCCTGACGCTAGTTGTCGTGCCCTCTCTCTATGTGATGCTCAGTCGTCTGTCACTGAGACTGGGGTTCAAAGGCGCAACCCTCCCGACCAGCCGGCAGAATGACACTATCGGGATGTGACCGGATCCAGGTGATGGGGACCCATCAATTGATCAGCTACATAGCACCGGCGGCTCCTGCGACGCGCAGGCCGGCTGCGGGGCACGAGTCCTTTCTGCGCCCCGAGATCGGCTTTACCCCGAAGTGGTATCACGATGCCATCGGAGTGGACCTCGGCCAACGCTGGCACGACGACCCGGCATACAGGAAAGAGGCTCTTGTCGCGATGCGGGGGGAATTGGCCATACGCTTTGAAGGCACTGTCAT
>LJTR01000021.1 GCA_001303465.1 Phycisphaerae bacterium SG8_4 | reverse complement strand
ATTTGGTCTCACAGCTACGAGTGCCGGTACGGCAAGGTCGGCTATCCCGACGGCCCGCGGGCGTCGGTGACCATCAACGATGGCCGGGCCTATTCGCTTGGGACGCTCGGACACTTGTTCTGTTTCGATGCGGCAGAGGGCAACGTGCTCTGGAAGAGGGACCTCAACAGTGAATATAAAATAAAACTTCCTATCTGGGGCATTGCCGCTGCACCGCTGGTGGAGAATGACCTGCTCATACTGCACATAGGGGGCGAGAACGCGTGCCTGGTTGCCCTCGATAAGACAAGCGGAGCGGAGAAATGGCGGGCCCTCGACGAGCGGGCCTCGTATTCGGCGCCCATTGTCATCGAACAGGCCGGCCAGCGAGTCCTTGTCTGCTGGACCGGCGACAGCGTTTCGGGACTCGATCCGGCGACCGGAAAGCTCCACTGGCGTCATCCGTTCACTCCCTCCAAGATGGTACTCAACATTGCGAGCCCAGTATTCGAGAACGGCTATCTTTTCGTCAGCGGTTTTTACGACGGCTCGCTTCTGCTCAAAGTCAAATCTAACAGTTTAGCTGTTAACAAAGTCTGGCGGCGCATTGGCGAGAGCGAAAGAGATACAGACAGCCTCCATTGCTGCATATCCACTCCCATCATTGCGGGCGACTACATCTACGGCGTGGACAGCCACGGCGAGCTTCGCTGCCTGGATCTGCTAACCGGAGACCGCATCTGGGAAAGCCTCGAAGCCGTGCCCAAAGACCGGTGGTCAAACATTCACATGGTGCGAAACCAAGACAGGATATGGATGTTCAACGAGCGCGGGGAGCTGATCATCAGCAAGCTCTCGCCCGAAGGATTTCATGAAATCAGCCGTGCCAAGATCATCGAGCCCACCGAGGGACAACTCAATAGACGCGGCGGAGTCTGCTGGTCGCATCCCGCGTTTGCCTACAGAAACATCTATGTCAGGAACGACCGCGAATTGATCTGCGTGGATCTCTCGGACGCGCGATAAAACACCGCACACATGTTCGTGACCTGGGCGCCATCGGATCGAACCCAGTGGGCCAGAGGTTGCGGAACCGGTCACGCTGAGGCCTCCGCTCACACGTAACCGGTTTGCGGGTTTCGCAAAGTCCTTGTTGTCATCCAGCTCACCCTCATCCGCCCTGCGAGTCAGTACCTGATCGGATACCAAACCATGCCGATCCATTCATGCACTGCAGCCGTACTGTATACCAGTTCGCTTGCAGAGGGGATAATGCTCGTGATACTGCATTCCAGCGGGAGATAGAGGTAGTTGACGGGAATAGGGACAATCGTATCGTCGCCGAACCGACCCTTGAATGTCCTCTCCGAACGCATCATGTGCAGGGCCGATGTCACAAGTCCGATACGTTTGGCCTTCGTCGCAGAAAGCAACTTTGCAAGCTCTACGGCCTGCTCCATCGTATTGTGTGTCTTTGTCTCGGTGATGATCTGGCTTTCCGGCACACCCATTTCAATCGCCAAAGCCTTCATGACCTCACCTTCAGTTTCGGTCGTTCGCCGCCTATCGCCACCGGAGAGGATTAACGTTTTCGCACCACTTCGCTTGAAGATCTTGACACCACTTACCAGCCGCGAGTAGGTAATTGGCCCCATTTCAGGGTATTCTCGAAGCCCGCCTGAAACATACATGCCTCCGCCCAGGATAATCATTACGTCAAGGCTCGCCAGGACTTCGTCGTCAGGCACCCTGTACCGGCTCTCCAGAGAGTAGGCGAGCAACCTCGACACTGGATTGATGCTCAACAGATACAAGACAAGCACTCCCGAGAGCACCAGGAACCATCCGAGCTTCGGCCTCGACTTCTTTCGCGAGCATTTTAGAAAGATCAGACCCGCTACAATAAGAGCCAGGACCCACACAATCGGGGTGCAGGCCGACTTCAAAAGGTAAACCATGTCTGCAAATCCTTTCCGAGTTTAGGCTCTGTCGGAAAACTCAGTCGTCGCCCCAAGAGCAAGCGGTTTTTCGCCTGGTAAAGCCTTTCCCGAGCGACGCCGAGATAACTGAAGCAGGCGCTATCGATCTTCTCGTCGATGCAACTGCCGGCGCCGTGACAGTCAAGCAGCAAATGTGCCTCTCGAAGCCATATATAGTCCTCCGACAAAGCCCTGGGCTTCACGGCGCGTTGGCTTTGGAGCCAGAGGTAACATGCGCCTGCACAAAGCAGAGAGAAGCGAAGGCATGCCAACGAACCCCGGCAGTCAACGGACAAACTCGGCGCTGGCGGAACGTCCCTTACCGGCCCGCATCATCTCCGGCCCGCGGGGCGTCGGATTCCGGCTCACTCTTAGGTTGAACGAAAGTGACTCGTCGCTCAGTCCCGTCAACCGTAACTCTGATAAACTTTCCGCTGCGTTTTTCCGGACCGCTCGGCCAACGCACCATCAAACCCGTCACATCCAAGTATCCGTTTTCAATAGCCTCTTCGTCTAGATCATACCGAATAACCTGCGGACACGGTCCCGAGAGCTCACCATTTAGTTCGTAGAGTGTTCCACCCGGGGGATCCGACATGTAGGTAACCTTGACCTGCTTGTTTTGCCCGCATCCGCCGGCAAACAGCACCGCGACAACAACTGCCACTACGAAACAGTGTTTCATGGATAGTCCCTTCCACACAACGAATTACCCAAAATACTATAGGCTCTCACCTACAACAAAAACGCGATTTACTTTTGTCGAAATTATCCTTGAAAGCTCAACTCTTATCAAGCGCAATGCCTGCATTTCGGTTACATCGGCAATCTGTAGCTTTTCAGAACCTGTTTTAGTGCTCTTGCGGCGCCGCCGAGGCAGGCGTCCAGTTCCGTCCAGAAGTCGCTGCCGTGATTCTTGATCCGGGTGTGGACCAATTCGTGCAGAATCACGTAGTCGATGAGTTCGGCGGGCAGTCTCACGAGATTCATGTTCAGACTTATGTTGTTCTTTGCCGAACAACTGCCCCATTTGGTCTTCTGATTTCGTATCGAGACCTTGTTGAATCTGAAATCGTGCAACTCGGCCAGAGCCTCCAATCTCTCGATCAGCGTTGCTCTGGCCCTGGTCTTGCTGATCGGAGGAAGTGGCGCCGGTTCACGATTGTCGCCGAGCTGCTCGAATCTTCTCAGGTGCTTCTTGATCCACGGAATCTTGGAGTTGAGGAACTGCTGGGCTCTCTTGAGAGACACCCCCCTGGGGATAGTTAATCTAACGCCTCGGTCGGGCCTTACGGTAATCCGCAGATGTTTTGCGCGGTCGGAAATCGCCAAAACAACCGGACCGACATCCGGAACCTCGCATGTTGTTGACATAGGTGCCCGAGAATTCAAGTCTTAGTTCTCTATAAGTCGTCTGCGTATTCAACGCGCGCCAATCCGTTTACGGCCCGACAGCCCTGATTCTAACAAGTCACACCAGGCCTGCAACAGACACAATCGGTCTTCATGAGAGATTCTCGAGCCCGATCCAGAAAGTGTTTCCAAAGATAATCCCGATCCATTATCATCAGACCGGCAAATTTGAAAAGAAACATCATGTAAGAATTGAGGGTATTGTCCCATGCAGAACGGCATGAGCATGGCGCAGGCTAAGTGCAACAGGCGCGGCTTTCTCAACGCTATCGGTCTGGGCACGGCGACTTACGTGCTGGGCCGCGGGGCCCGGACTGAGGCGGCGACTGCCACCAATCCAAACATCCTGTGGCTTTCGTGCGAGGATATCAGCCCGCACCTGGGGTGCTTCGGTGATGAGAATGCAATCACACCGAACATCGATCAACTGGCCCGCGAGGGCGTTCGCTATACTAATGCATTCACCACAGCAGGTGTCTGCGCACCCTGTCGTTCGGGAATCATCACCGGCATGTATCAGACAACGATCGGGACCCATCACATGCGGTGCAGCGCCAAACTGCCCGCCATGATAAAGGCCTTCAGCACTTATCTGCGAGAGGCCGGCTACTACTGTACAAACAATTCCAAAACCGATTACCAGACTGCCGATCTGCACGATGCATGGGACGAGTCGAGCGGTAGAGCGCATTGGCGAAATCGCAGCAGAGCCCAGCCTTTCTTCGCAGTGTTCAACTTTGTCGGCTGTCATGAAAGCGGCATTGCAGGCGAGGCCAAATATAAAAGTGTCACAGCGGCCTTGAAGCCTTCGCAGCGGCAGGATCCGAAGAAACTCAAGTTGCCCCCCTATTATCCCGACACGCCGACAGTGCGGGAAGACTGGAAACGCAACTACGAACTGATAACGGCCATGGACGCCTGGGCCGGCGAGATGATCGGCCAACTGAAGGCCGAAGGGCTCTACGAGAACACAATCATCTTCTTCTGGTCCGATCACGGAGTAGGCCTGCCGCGAGCAAAACGTTGGCTTTATGACTCGGGGACACACATACCACTGGTTGTCCGCATTCCCGCAAGGTTCCGCGCGGCCGGCCAGGGTGAACCCGGCTCTGTCGACGACCAGCTCGTAAGCTCGATCGACTTCGGCCCTGCGGTAATTAGCCTGGCGGGACTAAAGATTCCTGAATATATGCAGGGACAACCGTTCCTCGGGCCCAATCCACCTGAGCCGAGAGAATACGTTTTTGGCGCGCGAGACAGAATGGACGAGCGATACGACATCATTCGCAGCGTCCGCGACAAACGCTATCGGTACATCCGCAACTACGAACCTCTCAAAACATATTACCAGTATATGAACACACCCGAAAAGGGCGCGACCATGAAGGAGATCCGGCGGGTTCACGCAGAAGGCAGGCTGCCGGCAGCAGCAAAACTGTTTATGGCCGATCGCAAACCGATAGAGGAACTTTACGATCTGCAGAATGACCCAGACGAGATCAACAACCTTGCGGCTGATCCTAAATACGCCAGCAGACTCAAGCGGATGCGAGAAGTCCATCTGAGATGGGTCCGACAGACAAGAGACCTCGGCCTGGTACCGGAGCCGGAGCTTGTCGAGCGCGAAAAGAAGTTCGGCAGCCGCTACGCGATCCTGCGCCAGCCGGGCGGCGAGGCCCTCAACAGCCGACTCGGCAAAATCGCCTCACTTGCCTCCGAAGGCAAGGCGGTAATGCCCGAACTTATCGCGGCCATGGACGACGAGGATGCGGCGATTCGCTATTGGGGAGCTACCGGGATAGGCAACATCGGCACAGATGCCAAGGCTGCCGCGGGCAAAATGACGGCGGCACTTGAAGATGAATCGGTCAGCGTCAGAGTCGCGGCCGCACGAGCATTGTGCATGATGGACAGGCCGCGAAGAGCCCTGCCTGTCCTTATCGAAACCTTGCGCGGCGAAGACACCTGGGGACGTCTCCAGGCGGCTATCGTCCTTGACAGCATCGGCGAGCAGGCCAGAGCCGCCGAAGGAGCACTGAAAGAAGCCCTTACGGATCAGCCCAGCAAGTATATTACCCGCGTTGCCAATCGCGCTTTGAATGTTCTCAACGGGACCAAAAACGTTGTCAAATAATGAGAAAGGGCACGAAAATGAATCGTATTGCATTTCCACTCGCCGTGACATTGGCCATAATGTTCTCATCTTTTGCCATTTGCAGCGCCGAGGACGCCATAGTGCCAAAGAACAGAATTGTACTTTTCGACGGCAAGAGCTTCGACGGCTGGTTCAGATATCTTAGAAACAATCAGGGTGATGTCGATGAAACCTGGAAGGTCAAGAGTGGCGGAATTCTCACCTGTGCGGGCGAGCCTCGCGGCTACATCCGCACAAACGCGGCATACAAGAACTACAAGCTTCACGTCGAATACCGCTGGCCCGCCAAGCCAGGCAACAACGGGATACTCGTTCACATGGTCGGTGAGGACAAGGTCTGGCCCATGAGCCTGGAGTGCCAGGGCGGGTACCACAACCAGGGTGATTTCTGGGAGATCGGCGGCCTGGAGTTCAACGAGCACGCTATCGGCGGCCATCGTGTCCGCGGCAGACGGGTCCTGAAGTACGGCGAGCACAACGAGAAAGAGGCCGGGCAGTGGAATGTCTACGAGGTATGGTGCGTCGGCGGCACCGTGAGACCCTATGTCAACGGCAAGCTCATGAACGAGGCCAGCGATTGTTCGGTCAAGGAAGGAAAGATTTGCCTCCAGAGCGAAGGCGCCCCGATAGAGTTTAGGAATATTTACGTCGAGCCAGCAAAGGATTTGCCCTGGCCCGTCATACCGAACAGAAAGATTGCCCTGTTCAACGGCAAGGACCTCGACAGCTGGGTGCGCTTTATCCCCGGAGACGAACCTGACGCCGACAAGAAATGGACGGTAGACAAGGTCTGGTCCGTCCGCGACGGCATCATTCGATGCGCCGGCGTGCCCAACGGCTACATACGTACGACCGAGAGCTACGCCAACTACAAGCTGCATCTCGAATGGCGCTGGCCCGGCAAGCCGACAAACAGCGGCGTTCTGCTCCATCGCGCCGGTATCGACAAGGTCTGGCCCCAGTGTGTCGAGGCGCAACTGATGAACCAGAACGCCGGTGACTTCTGGTTGTTGAGTTTTTCGACGATAAAGGCCGATGGCAAGCAGATAGGTCCGGAGCAATACGCAAACGCGGAGAAGATGAATCCATCGAACGAGAAGCCTGCCGGGCAGTGGAATTACTACGACATCGTCTGCGACGGCAAGACAATTACTCTCTCTGTCAACGGGCTGCTCCAGAACAAGGGCGCCGACGCCAATCCTTCTCACGGGCCAATCTGCCTTCAAAGCGAAGGCAGCCCGATCGAGTTTCGCAATATCTATCTGGAGCCAATTCGATAGAGGTGATAACGCGAACGACTCATAGAGTTAGGTTTACCGTCTGAGGAAGCCATGCATCAATGAAACTCAAAATCTGGTTTATGGAGACTCGACCGCAGTTTCTGCTGCTCTCGGTGGTCCTGGTTCTTCTGGGCACCGCAATAGCCTGTCATCAGGGGCAGTTCGACTGGCTCAAGTTCATCCTCACGACGCTGGGTTTGGTCCTGGCGCACGCCAGCGTTAACATCCTCAACGATTACTTCGATTACCAGAGCGGGATCGACCTGGAAACCACTCAGACACCCTTCTCCGGAGGAAGCGGAATCCTCCCGGAGGGTCTGCTCGAACCGAAGGGGGTCTATAGATTCGGCGTCGGCTGCCTGTTGACAGCCCTGCTGATCGGCATTTATCTTACCGTTGTTTCGGGATGGAAACTCCTGCCGCTGGTGATCGTCGGCGGTGTGGTCATCTACTTCTACACCTCGTATCTGACAAAGTGGATCGCCGGTGAAATCTGGGCCGGCCTCGGCTTGGGGACCCTGCCCGTTTTGGGGACATATTTCGTCCAGACCGGCAGCTACAGCCTCGAGGCGTTCGTCGCCTCTCTCGCGCCGGGATTCCTGACGGCGAACTTGCTTTTTCTCAACGAATTCCCCGACTTTGAAGCTGACAAGAAGGGAGGCCGCTACCACATAGTGATCGCCCTGGGCAAAGAGAAGGCCTGTTACCTGTACGCCGGATTGATGGCGATGACCTACCTGTGTATTGTCGCCGGAGTCTTCTGCAGATTGATGCCCCCTCTGACATTGATTGGTCTTCTCTCAGCACCTGTTGCATTAAAGGCAATCAGCACAGCATTCAAGCATCACGATGATCTTCAGAAGATGATACCCGCCCTGGGAGCAAATGTGATCACGGTTCTTTCAACGGACGCCCTACTGGCGTTAGGTTATTTTCTCACGAGGCTTATCTAGAAAAGCCCCTTCTCAGTTCTTTGTGCCGAGCGGTTCGCCGGTTTTCCATTTTTCGAACATCTCCTCGTAACCGCTGAGCGAAAAAGAATATTGAGTGAAGGCGTCGTAGACCGCAATTGCATCCAGGGAAAACGAACTGACCTTCACGCCAAAGACGTTCTCGCCAACGACTGGCCTGCCCACATAGCCCAACACCTTGACCTGGTGACCGTCCGCAACGGTCGTGTCTCCGCCGCGATAAACTACTGTTAAGGGGTCGTCGGTCGGCAGGCGCTCGCCCGTACCCGCAAGGCGGCTCTGCACAAGTAGCTCGAACCGGACGCCGTCCTGTGTATGCTCGACATTAGCTGCACGACCGCCGAACGCATAAAGCTCTCCAGCATGACGCTTCGGGTTTGCCTTGATCTGTCGGAATTTGTTAATGCCGAAGATCTGATACCTTGTCGGCTCGGTCTGTGCGCAGCCGCCGGCAAACAACAGAGCAACAACAAACAGTATCTTCTTCATTTCCGCACCTCCAAGACAAGCCAAAACATGTTGTCAATTCTCTATGAGGGTTCTTCGCCCCCTGTCAAATGGGGCAGGCCCTCTTCGAGCACCATCTGCTCTGTCAGATCCTGGTCAATCTCGGTCAGGAACCGGCTCGGCTTCATCATGATCAGGCTGCGCGAGCGATTGCGATAGACCTGGGGCACGACCAGATATACTTCGTCCTTGGCCCTGGTCGTAGCAACGTGAAAGACGCGCCGCTCCTCTTCTTCATCCTCCTGCGTGTTCAGGGCAAAATCCGTCGGAAACCTCCCATCGGCCAGCCAGGGGATGAACACCACTGGCCACTCCAATCCCTTCGCCTGATGAACCGTGCTGAGTGTGACGAATTCCTGTTCGGTGGGGCCTGTCACGATGGTCTCGCCGGAGTACTCACCGGCAAGTGATATGTCAGTCAGGAATGCTTCAAGGTTGTTGTACTGGGCAGCGAAGTCAGCCAGCGCCCTGAGGTCCTCCTTGCGCAGATCTGCTCCGTCGTAATGCGAAACAACATAGTCGCCGTAGAAATCATCGACAGTCATATCAATTATCTCAGCGGGGGAATTCAACTGCCTTAACCTGCCGATAAGACTCGCAAGGTCCACGTAGAAAGATCTTGCGCCGGCGGGCAGCAGCTTACCCGCACCGCCCTCGACGGCGGATTTCAAAGGGTCATCCGAACCGCTTATATGTTGCCATATTCTTTGCGATAGAGCCGTGCCGACTCTGGGCAGCATTTTGAGGACTCGAAGCCAGGCCAGCTCATCGTGTGGATTCTGCAATATACGCATGTAGCAGAGCACGTCCTTCATATGAGCCTGCTCGAAGAAACGCAACCCACCCCTTACCTGAAACGGAATGTTGCGACGCTGGAACTCCAGTTGAATCTCAAGCGAGTGCCAGTGACTGCGATAGAGCACGGCAATATCATTGAGGCCTCGCCCCTCGTCGAGAATATGGAGTGTGTACTCGGCGATAAAGCAGGACTGGACGAAATGATCATGGCAAGGCACGACCGCGGGCTTGAGCCCCGAGGACCTTGTGGCTCGCAGGTTTTTGGCAAGTCTGCGACTGTTGTGGGCGATGCTGCTATTGGCAACGGCGAGTATTTCGGGAGTGGAGCGATAATTCGTTTCGAGCCTGTACTCCCTGGCATCGGGGTATCGATCCTTGAAACCGACGATATTCTCAAAATTCGCCCCGCGAAAACTGTATATGGACTGCGAATCGTCGCCCACCACAGTCACGTTGCGATGCGCCGAAGCAAGCAGATCAACGATGGCACTCTGGACAGCATTTGTATCCTGATACTCGTCAACCAGGATATGAAGAAACTGATTGGCAAGCATCTCGCGGACATCATCGTGGCCGCTTAGAAGTCGCAACCAGGCGCTGAGCAGATCGTCAAAATCCAGCAGTTGCCGTTCGGCCTTCTTCGACGCATACAGGGCCAGCACCGCGTCCAAAGGAGCAAGCGTGTTTTGAATCGCGCTCGATATACCGATCAACACTGACTTCTGGGGAAAGCGTCTCTTGCGGATATCCACACCGGCCTCCTGAACGCAGGACGCTATCAGATCTTTGCTGTCCTCGCGATCCAGTATCGTAAAGTCAGGCGAAATGCCCAGAACCTTGCCGTTCCGGCGGAGAATCCGATTGCCGATGTGGTGAAATGTGCCGCCCCAGATATCCCGGGTCTTCTGCTTGACCAGCAATTCAACCCGGCTGAGCATCTCGCGGGTGGCGCGGTTGGTAAACGTAACCAGCATGATCCGCGACGGATCGATGCCGTTGTCGACGAGCCACGCGAGGCGATATGTCAAGGCGCGGGTCTTGCCGCTGCCGGCGCCGGCTATCACGAGCACGGGGCCGCCCGGCGCAGTCGCTACGGCGAGTTGCTCGGAGTTTAGCTCCGCGGCAAAGTCTATCTGGCTGGCCGCGCTTCTCGATTTCAGGGTGAATTTTCTTGTCATCCTTCCACGATCGTGAAACTGACAACGTTATGATTCTTCAAAATACAATCGATCGTCGCCCAGCATAGCAGAAAACCGTCCGAATGTCAGGCCTGTGTTTACGCGGCCGTTCCCCAACTGTGGCACTCTACTGCGATTGATGATAGATGTCTGGTTACTCTGCCCCTTACCCAGACCGGACCCGGCGTTCGGCAAATATTGTGATATTTCTCCAACTGGTCGGGGAAAAAGGTTACTTCCGCCAGGCCCGACGAATCTTCCAGCGTTACGAAACCCATTATTTTGCCGTTATTGGTTTTGGCCCGGCGGGCTGTGGCGATAAAGCCCGCTATCGTGATTTCCTTGTTTATGAACTTCTCCAGCCGGACGGCGGGCACGTGTTTGATCCGGAACAATATCGCCGGATGTATGCTGAACGGAATTCCGGTGACATCAACTTCGGCTTTTAGCTTCGCCATCCTGTCGTAATCGTCCAATCGCGAAAGATTATTGTAAATATCGAACAGCAATAACTGATTCGGGTTCAACGGCGCAAGCTGCAATTGCATCAGCATCGCGGGCCGGCTTATTCCAAGGTCGTCGCAGGCACCGACGTGGACGAGATTTTGCAGCTCCGGTCTTCTGAATCTCACCCTTGTCCGCAGATCGTCGATATCCGCAAACATCCTGACCTTCCGCTCGGCAATAATGGCCTGCATAGTGGCACAGCTTAAACCCTTGATTATGTTGAGGCCCGCCCTGATTGCCTTTGCCTCAGGCGCCCATTCCAAATTGCTTTTGTTTACATGCGGGGCCAAGATTTTTATGCCGCGCCTTATGGCGTCCCACACGTATACCCTCAGCGGATACATCCCATGATGATTGTTGAACAACGACGTATAGAACTGACTTGGATAATTGGCCCTCAGGAAAGCCGTCTGCCAGGAGATGTTGGCATACACCGTCGCGTGGGCCTTGCAATATGAATACGCCGCGAATCTGAGGATGTCGCCCCAAATAGCTTCAGCACTTTGGCGGTCGATGCCCGCCTGCAAAGATCGCGAATATACAAAGTCGGCATATTGATTCTGCAGTCGCGAGGCGGAGACCTTCTTCGATACTTCGGATCTGAACCTGTCGGCGTCGGCAAGACTGTAGCCGGCAACCTCCACCGCTATACGCATCACGTCTTCCTGATACAGCATTACGCCGTATGTATCGCCAAGCATTTTCTCCATCTTGGGGTGCAGATACTCGAATGACTTTCCGTTGACGTGCCGCTCGATAAATTCCGATTTCATTCCCCCTGAGGCAGGACCGGGTCTTATTAACGATAAAGCGATTGCCACGTCTTTTCGACTCTTGACCTTTAGCCCCCTGAGCAATTGCCTCATCCCCGGAGATTCGCACTGGAACACGCCGAGACTGTCGCCGGAGCTTAGCATTTCTGCCGTTTTTTTATCTGTCGGATCGATGATGTCGATATCCAAACCGCTTTGATTTCTCCTGACAATATTCACCGCTTCATTTACCGTCGAAAGCGCTCTATTGCCCAAAAGGTCGATCTTAATCAAACCCACCGCCTCGGCGGCGTCTTTATCGTACTGGGTTATGATCACACCCTTATTTGCGCGCTCCAGCGGGACGATGTCCCTTACCGGCGACGGAGTAATCACTATTCCGCCGCAATGAACCCCGAGGTGCCTGGGGATTCCCAATATTTTATCAGCCAGGGCGTATACGGGCGAATCAAGATGCGTCCTGCGGTCCTTAACAAGCCGGCTGACCTCCGACGGCTCCAGACCGCACGCCCGGGCGCTGTCGCGGATAGCGCTCTTTCGCCGGTATCGGTTTATATTCGAGATCATTGCTACGTGCTCGGCGCCCCAGTTGTCGTAGCAATATTCTATTACATCGTCACGCCTTCTCCAGCACAGATCGATGTCGATATCCGGGCAGTCTTTTCTTCCCGGGTTCATAAAACGCTCGAAATAGAGGCTGTTCTCTATCGGACAGACCCTCGTAAAACCCAGCACGTAGCTCACGAGCGAACCGGCGGCCGAGCCGCGTACTTCCACAGGAATTTCATTTCGTTTGGCGAAATTGACTATATCGTAAACCACGAGAAAATAGTCGCTGAATCTGTTCTTGGTAATAACATTCAATTCATGCTCCAGCCTCTTGACCGTATTCTTGTCCACGGTACCGTATCTTTTCGCAAGGCCCAAGTGACAAAGCCTGGCCAGTTCACCGTCGGAGCTTTTGCCCTTGGCAAGTTTGACTTTGGGAAGATGATACCTGTCAGTCAACAACTGGAAATTGCACCGCTGCGTTATTTGCTCGGCGTTTATGATTGCTTCGGGATAATTTCGAAACCTTTGCCTGAGTTCTTTTTCGGATATCAGCCTGTTGAATCCGCAGTTGTCTTGCGGCCCCTCTCCGGCGACGCTCAACTGTCTTATCTTCGCCAGGAGTCTGGCTGTAACTATATCGTCATCTTCGATGATATTAAAAACAGTCTGTGCTACAGCTCTTATCCCATGAGCCTTCACCCACTCGAGCTGACCGGCCTGGCGGCAACCTGCGAACAGGCAATCTTCATCGAGAAACTGTTTGAGCTCGCCGAGAAGATCCGGCTGATCACAGATGCAGATTATTCCCTCGCTATTGTATTTTAACTGTTCTACAAAATCGAAGCTCGGACATAGATTCTTAGCCGTGGTTATTCTACAGAGATTCTTATAGCCGGTACTGTTTTCAACGAGCAATATGGCCCGTTGATTGTCGGCCAAAATCTCGACCCCAAGGATGGCCCTGATATCTACCTGCTCGGCTGCTTTGTAAAAATCCGCCGCCCCGCATACCGAGTTTACATCCGCCAGTCCAACAGCTCCATAGCCGTATTCCTTGGCCTGTTTGGCCAATCGCTGCACCGAGACAGAGCCTCTCAAAAGGCTGTAATAACTTCTGCATGTAAGGGCGGCAATGCGCATACCATGTCCACTCTGAAAAACGGAATTTCAGATTCGTTTTATCCATTTAAGGCGATCCGTGCCAGGTCAGGATAGGCCTTCAAGAGTCCTTCGGGAACGGGTTGTTTCTGGCCTGTGAGCAGAGCCTTCAGCTCGAGCGCGTTGGCAAGCTCGGCGCCTCGATAGTGATTGTTCGTGATCACTGTGAGCGTCTTGAAGGCGCCCGCCAATCGCTCGGCTCTTTTCTTTATCTGAGAAAGCTCGTCGTCGTTGTAATAGTAATTGTAGGTTTCATCCCTGCCCGCCTTGCTGAACCACTTCTCTTTGTTCCTTCCGTGCATCCTGAAATAGCCGTGCTCGCCTACGGTGCATTGCTGCATATTGAACGAATTCCAGGTGGTCGGATAATCGAGATTGCAGACAGTGACACCGAGTCCCCGCAGAAAATCCAGGGCCTCCGGACTCTCCCATGATTTGTGTCTTAACTCCACTGCGAGGTTGAAAACGTTGGAGAAATTGTCCACTATCTTCGATAGGTGCTGGCGGCGTTGCGCAGTATCAGAAAAATCGTATTTGAATTGAACGAGCAAGTGCTTCAATTTGCCTTCTTCGAGCAAAGGTTCGAAACCCGTATGAAACTGTTTTACGGTAGCAGGATCGATCCTACCCTTGTGTGTGAATTCGTTATGCAGCTTGGCGGTAAAGAAAAAGCCGCTCCTTCCCGCCGTTCTTCGCAGCCATGATTTGCTGTTGTGCTCGACAGGCGGCCTATAGAACGTGCTGTTAATCTCCAGACAGTCGACAAATCTGCTCACATACTCGAGTTGGTCGATCTTCGAACTCGTATAGACAATTCCCTTCCAGTCCGCGTACGACCAGCCTGCTATGCCTATGTAGATTGGAGATGACATTTCTGCTTCTGCGACTCACATTTTCCTGACGAAACCGATTACCCTGCCGATGATCTGGACTCTCTTGCTGCCTCGCTTGACGTATTTGGTTTTGTACCCTGCCGCCTTATTGGCCGGCTGTAATGCTATCCGGTCCCGCCGGATATATATTCTCTTTACCGTCGTTTCGTCATCCAGCAAGACCACGGCGATCTTGCCGTTCTCGATCGTCTTCGAAGGCCTGACAGCAACGTAGCCACCGTCCATAATACCTTCGTCGATCATGCTCTCGCCGGAGACCTTTAACAAGAACGCATCCTCAGGAAGACCGAGAAGCTCTTTAAGATCCGCATACTCATCAATATTTTCCTGCGCCAATATAGGCTCACCCGCTGCAACTCTGCCCACAACGGGCATGCCTTCTGTTCGCCTCTTGTCGTCGAGATATTCCTTGGACAGTCTTAGTCCCCGATGGCCCCCTGAATCCGACAGGTAACTCTTTTCCTTCAGATATCCCACCAGTTGATACACCGAATTCTGCGCCAGCTTGAAATGCCGGGCAATCTCCTTCTGGCTAGGCGGATCACCAGCCCGCAGTCGAGCCTCGATGAACGCAAATATCTTCTGTTGTTTTTCCGTTAAAAGTTCCATAGTTTAAGCCAATTTACATTATATGGTCAAATAACCATATAAACAAGAATAAATCAAAATTTCTTAAAATAATTCTGCAACAACATAACTTCTGTTTGCTCAAATGCTTACAAGGAGGGCAGCAACATCTACTTTACCACAACCAACAAATCTTCACCCCGCCCACCCAAAAATTTGACAGAATTCCACATATCTGCTAAGATATTTGTACTGTCGCACTTTTTTGACGAATAGCTAAGAGCGACAGAATAGACAGCCACTTGATTCTGAGGCAAAGATGAGAGCCATAAAGTCTCGCCTGGCAGCAGTGGGCTTGATTTGCCTGCTGTTGCTCTTGACAGACACGGCTACGGCGCGCGTACGCATTAGCATCGGTCTCGGCACCTCTTTCGGGCACCATTATGGGCATTATTACGGCCCCCGCTATCCACACCACAGATGGTACGGCTGGTGGACAGGTTGCCATGACCCGTGGTGGGGCCATTCGCACTGGCCAGGCCACTACTATCCGTCGGGATCGAGCTTCTGGATTCACCAAACCTTTCCGATAGTCATCAACCCCCGGCCTCGCGTTAAGGCTCCAGCAGATAATCCCGCGCCAAAGCCGCAGATTTCTCAAAGGACGCGGCAGCAACTGAGCGAACTGCTCAAAGTGCTCAAGATCGGCGACAAGGCTAGCCGCCTCGGCGCGATTCGCGAGCTGGCGCCATTTTCTTTCGATGCCAAAGTACGAGCCGCCCTCGAAGAGGTTCTGCTGTCGGACTCCGAAGCGGAGTTGAGAAAGCAGGTCGCAACATCGCTCGGCGGGACTGAAAACTCAGATGTCACCGCCGCCTTGAAAATAGCCAAGGCAAAAGATGCGGACAGAGGCGTTCGTCAGGCCGCCTACCGAGCGATCATTATGATCGAGGGATATTAGGCTCTGTCGAAGAACTCTATCTGGCCGCGAGCGGGGCCGGATGTGCTCGATGGGACGTGGGCTGGCCGGCTGGAAGAAGGCCCCGAAAAATACTTGACAACTTTTGGAGAAAAGGTAAAGTCTGGTTGATATTCGTCCGATAATTACAGTATCAGTAATCAAAAAAGGATGGTGTGAAGAGTCATTATTCCTGATCGAACAAATTGTGGTCCAGAGAGAAGGAGTAGCGAAAAGATGAAACAGATGCGGATTCTTACAGGTGTGATGGTGCTGGCCTTTGCCCTGGTCCCGGCAGGCTGCAACAGAAACGAGCGGGCCAGTCTCAAGGCAACCTTGGAAAAGACCGAGATCGAGAGAGACGACCTTAAGGCACAGGTCAATGCGGTGACAAAGAGTCGCGATCAGTTGCAGAAACAGCTCGACGAGCTTGACGGCTCGCGCGCGCAGTTGCAGGAGCAGCTTGTCGAACTGAGAAGCTCCCGCGAGGAACTTCAAAGCCAGGTCGCCGAACTGAGAAGCTCACGAGAGGAACTTCAAAACAAGGTCGCCGGACTTAGCGAATCTCGCACTGCGCTGGAAAAGAAGGTAGCAGAACTCACGAAGTCACGCGATGCAGCCGTCGCCGATGCACAGAACGCCAAGGGCAGAATCGACGCGCTGGCAGCCCAGTTGGACGGCGAGACACAAAAGGTTCGCACACTGGAGGGCCAATTGAAACAGGTGCAGACCGCCATCGCGGAACTCCAGAAGAAATTCTCGCTCTGACAGCGATCAGGGATGCGACCGAACAAGACTGACCATGTCGCCCTTTGCTCAGTACGTGCCCGGCGCTCCCAGCGTTCCCCAGATGCTGGTGGCGCTCTGGAAGATCATCCAGATAAGCATGATACTGATCAGGAAATACACGAAGCGAGGGAACCAGCGTGAGAACTCGCGGAACCAGAATTCCGCCTGTTCGGTATAGGTGTCTGCGAGGCGTTTTGAAATGTCGTCCAGCTGACCTGTTTCCTCGCCCACCTTCCACATCTCAACCAGTTCGAAGGGAAGTTTGGGCGATAGTCCTTCGCCCATAGTACCACCTTCCCTGACGCTCTCGGCAGCAGGTCGGAACATATCGCCGACAACAAGATTGCCCGCCGCGGAGATCGACATCTCGACGCAATCGCTAACCGGCACACCCGCCTTGCATAGCATGTGAAAAGCCCAGCAGTATCGGCTCAGAGCGAGTCGGTACATAGCCCTGCTCAGGACAGGGATGCGCAAGACCAGACCGTCCAACGCCCTGCGAAGAGGCCCCGTCTTGGGTGTAAAGCGAACGATAAGGACTATTGCAACGGCCGGCACCAGAAACAGCGAGAGAATCTGGCCTACTGTTCCCAGATACCGATTTACATCCCATCCACCCAGCACAAGACGGCGAATTGGGAACATGAAGGCGGCAATGACAAGGACCACCGCCGGAAGCATTAACCCTGAAAGCATCCTTTTGAACATCCGATGAGATGTCTCGCGCCACTTGGACAGAAGCCCTATCAAATCCGGGAGATTGCCGGACTTCTCGGCGACCTCGATGAGCATTACGTCGACGGGGCCGAAAACCTTAGGATACTTGACCATTGTTTCGGCCAGGGGATTGCCCTGCGAGACGCCGTCGGCAAGGGCGAGAAAGGCCTTTCTCATGCGCGGCTTCATGCCCGGGGTCACGGTCTTGAGCGAACGCAGCACCGGAACGCCGGCATCGAGCATTGCCGAGAGATTGTGATAAGCTATGGCAAGGGCGTCTGGCATCGAGAGCTTCCCGCAGAGATCCTATGCAAAAAGCACGGTCTCAATCAAGGGCCAACTTCACACCGTCCAAGAATAGCCGAATCGGACGAGAATGTCAACACTCGCATATTCCGGCTAAGCCTGTTTTTACGTTTGGCCGAGGCTGGGGAACACCAAAAAAATACGAAAGGGACAAAAGAGACTTGACATTTCTGTGTCAAACTGGCAGTCTGTCCGATTGGAAGAGAAGCTCGGCTCCGTGGCTGGGCAGCAATAGACGGAAATATAGGACGGCAGTTGGTCTACGGTAACTTCGCTGCAGCACAGAAAGGAAGTGCAGGATGCCCATCGAAAAGAATCGTCTCATTGTGTTCTGTATGCTTTGCACTCTGTTGTCTTTCACTTGCAATTCATACGCCCAGCAAACGCAGCCGAAGTACTCCGCAGCAACGGTCTCGGATCCTCAGGTGCCAGTCGAGGACCTGGAATTACTGCTGAAGCCATTGACAAAGGCCGAGCTGATTGGAGAGGCTGAGGCTTGGCTCGGACTGCTCAAGGAGAAGACCGGGCAGATAAGCGCGGCAGAAATCCAGATGCGACAGCAATCTCGCCAGAGCAAGCAGGAAATCGACGATGCGCAGGCTGAGGCGCGCACCGAAGCCAGGGAGCAGTTGCTGGTCGGCATTAGCAAGCTCAGGGAAGAGCAGAAGACTATCGTCGATCGTTTCAATGCCGTGCTGGCAGCGCTGAAGGCCAAGGGCGGAGAT
>LJTR01000359.1 GCA_001303465.1 Phycisphaerae bacterium SG8_4 | reverse complement strand
GGCCCATTCGGCCTCCGGCGGCGTAACGTTGTTGATCCACATCTTCGTGGGAGTCAGGGCTGCAACGCGATGAAAGTAGTCCTGTTTCATTCCTAAAGTCCTTTCCAGATCATCGAGATCAATACGACATAGTGTTGTTGCCCACAAAATCCTAAATCCTAAGCACTAAATCCTAAACAATATCGAATGTTCAAAACATCAATGCTCAAAACGGCGATATCCAAGCAATCTACACACGGTTTGGAATTTCGGTCATTGGAATTTTGAATTTGCTTAGGATTTAGAAATTAGAATTTAGAGCTAATCGCTCAAGGTTCTTCACAACATTATTTGCAGCAGAGCTCACTCGACACATGCCTGGACTAAGAAGGGCCGGGGCCTTCAGGGCGGTTGAAATCTCGGTCCTTTGTCATC
Source organism: Phycisphaerae bacterium SG8_4 (assembly GCA_001303465.1). Classification (GTDB taxonomy): domain Bacteria; phylum Planctomycetota; class Phycisphaerae; order Sedimentisphaerales; family Anaerobacaceae; genus SG8-4. The sequence goes on along the minus strand of LJTR01000359.1, from coordinate 5,146 downwards.
AGCCATTTGTCGAATTCGAAACCGTCTTCCCGCATGGAGAACTCGATCGTGTGCAGGCCGGGCTCTTCGATATCCAGGTAGATCTTGTAAGGCTCACCGCAATGCTCGGCCTCGGTTCGCTGCTTGCTCTCCCAGCGCCATGAGTTCTTGCCCTCACACCACTGCAGACGCCGACCCGATTGCGGCCAGGTACCGTCGATCCCGACGTGGAGGCCGTTGTCTTCACTGCCGGTCGAGTAGGCGCGGACCCAGACGTAGTACCGGCCCGGTGTCTTGAAGCGAACGGGATATACCAGTACGCCCAACTTACCCGGCTCATTAGAGAAGTTCTCGCCGCCGATTAGTTTCATGCTGTGGTTTCGCCGAGTGTCGGGCAGTATCTCGACGTACGCCCCGCCGCCGGCGGAGGCTGCGTGACTGTCATCGCCATCGGGAGAAACTTTGGGTGTTTCCGCCGCCGATGTGATATACCATTTTCTCGTTTCCGTATCTGTCTGCGCTGCGAAATGCTCAGCTTCGACCGCAACAAGGCCGTCTTTTTCTTCGAAAATCCTGGTTTGGTCACTTCCGGCCGGAACCAGTGTCAAAGCAATCCATCGGCCGCGAGCGTAGGGTATGCGGCCGCTCGTCTTGTTGCTGTTGGTGGCGGTGTTGAACTCGACTCTGATCGTCGCCCCTTTGGAGACCGAGACGTTCTTCCACGTCTTCCTAGTCGGCTCGTAGTCCACCGATGTGCTAGGATTAGTGAACCTGCCCGCGAGCTTACCGCCTATGAGCAACTTGTAGGTAGACTCGCCGTCAGTCTCGGTCATCGTCGTCAGTGTAATGTCGTAATCGCCGGTATCACCGGTGAATTCGGCCTCAGCGGCGGCAAACTTGTCTTTGTATTCACCAGGGTTGATGGCAAGGGCATCGTGACCGTTGTCCTTGTAGGCCTCGACAAAACCGCCGGCGGTGACAATCCGGAAATCCCTGACGGCCTTCAGGACAATTGAACCATCTGGGGCCGGGACGATTTCAGGGGCGGGAGGCTCCTCCGAGACTAGCTGGAGCCTGCCTGAGCCTCGTATTACCAGCAGCCAGTCGTTGTTGTCGGGCGCGGCGACTTCGTTCTTCCGCCCGGCTTTGGCCGAGCCCGCGTGGAGCAGGCCCTCAAGGCCGTCGCCCGTGCGCGGGTTGAACCAGCCGTAGTTGAAACTGCCGCCGGCAACGTCAAGCCCAACCTCGCCGCCGTGCTTGAGATAGACAAGGTAAATCCGGCCCGCTTTGCACAGAATGTAGTCGTCGGTATTCTCCGTCATCTCGTCTTCGCACTTCATCTCCCAAAATGGGATTTCATACTTTCTGAAAAACTCGAGTGCGTAGCGGCACTGGTTCCACACCTTCTCGCGGGTGCGCCAGTCCTGACAGGTCAGGTCGCTGTGCGGGTGCTTATAGCCGAAGTACCATTCCACGCCCGCGCCGCCGGCCATGAGGTTGCCCCACAGGGCGTTCTTGCGGGCGTTGTCGCGGGTGGGGTCTTCGGCGTCGGTAATCAGACCGTGAGTGGCATCGCCGGGCTCGTCGCAGGCAACAACCCAGGGCTTGCCCGCTGCCGCCGAGCGATCGATGTAGTCACGGGTCCGTCTGTGGACCTGACTGAAATCGGGTCTGCTGGTCTGCAGAGAAAAACCGGTCAGCTTCGATGCGTCACCCAAGAGATCGTAATGCGGATCTCCCATATTGTGGATGACGATGTGGTGCTGATACGGATCCTGCGTCCAGAAGTAGTTCGCCCAGGCGACCTTCTGTTCGTGGGTGGCGTCATTGATCTCCTCACCGAGGTTCCAGTTGAGCGCCAGGTGATGGCTGAATCGCGCGATCAGCTCGCGATAGTAGAGTCTGCGCTGCGGACCCAGGTCTCCGTTGTCTAAGAGCAGCTCGTTCTCGGTTTCCATCGTCTTGAAGTGAAGGTACATGCCAAGTGTGGTGGCGTGTTCGAAGACGATCTCCCATTGAGCGAGCCGCGAGACATCCAGACGCAGACGCTCGTCATAGGTGGTGTAGGGGAAGACGTTTCGATCGTCGCCTTCGATGTTCATGGTCAGGAACGAAAAGACGTTCATTCCTTTCGACGCCAGGTAGTTGATAGCGCCGATGATGCCTTTGCCCTTGCCGCCCTCCGTAGGGAGTCCCGAGGACTGCCAGGTCGGATCACCCGGCCTCCAGTCCTTGACATGGGGGCCCCAATCCTTGATGAACTCGTCCTTTTCACCATCTGTCTTGAAATCACCATCGAAGTCTCTATAGGCCAGGAAGTTCTCGGGAGCGTCCGCACCGCACTTGAGAAAGTACTCGCCCGTCCCGGCAAAGCGCAGATGATGCCTGCCGACGTATCGCAGCAGACCCCGGCCTCTAAAGTCCCTGCCTGTCTTGTCAGTGGGCTCAATTCGAAAGGAGCCGGTCTGCCCATCCATAAAGCCGGCACTCTGGCCAGCGTCCTTACCCTCGGTGACGGCGACATTCGGCCCTTTCCTGAACGATACCTCGTACTTCCAGTCACCGACTGCGTCAGGCGCGAAATGGACACGCCATTTGTTGCCGCTATCGGCGCTGGTATTGGCCGCATCGCCGTCGGCGGCGTAGTAACCCGGGACGACTTTGGATTCGCCGCTGCCCTGGTGAGTGAAGGTAACATTGAGACGATAGTACATAAACGGATTGGGATCCGCCGTCTCGCTCGTCTTAGGCCCATCGAACGTCACGGTGACCTTGTGCCATTTCTTAAGTTCGCCGCTGATCTGCCCGGCTACTGCAGTCTGACTCAGTGCCGCTGCGACCAATGCGGCAGATACCATCATCCTTACGGACTTAGCCATAAATGACTCCTTCCCTAAAAAAGTGATTGTCATTCAGAAATTTCAGCAAGTCTACACAACACGGCAGCGTTGCCGCAAGATAATTCGTGCCCACACCTTCGAGTTCAGGCGCCAGCCCGTCTGCAAGCTTTCGGCCAAGCAGCCGAGCAGGTATCCGCGCCGGCCGGCGGAGACTACTCCAACCCACTGGGGTGGTGTCTCGCTGTCATCCAGGGTCGTGCTAAACTTCAATATCCGACATGCCTTCGAAGTCGTCCGGACCGTTACAACGAGCACCGTTGGAAAGAGTATCAGGCTAATCAAGGTAACCTTTGACACGGCAGTCCTCCTATGCAACGAGACGGATATCCCCAGGATCACATGGTTTCGCAGAATGCGCCGTCTCGCGATATTCCCCTAGACAGATCAACAGGTTGTTGCCTCGAGTCAGGGAGACTTGCCCTCATCTCCTGCTTGAAAATCCTTGACAATCGGACAAGCCAGCCGTCGACTACTGCGCAACCGAATCTGCAGGCAGGCCCATATCAACTACGCTTATTTCCCGGGATTCCATCTTGCCGGAATGGCCGTCAACGAACATACAGTTGACCCAGCTCTCATGACGATCGCGGGCCATCCGCCGGGAACTGTCCGGGGCGGACGGCAGATGGCTCGCATTCCAGACGTCCAGTGATTGCATCTTGACTTTCATGTCATTCGGCGGATCGTCCTTTATTATGACCTTGATATGGCCTGCGTCGGGAATATACTCGTAGTCAGCCATATAGATCGTGGTCGCATGGCGCGGAAAGTCGTCCAGCTTGGAGAACCCGAAAAACTCAGTGCCGCTGCCCTTCAGATCGAAGGCATTGGTGCAATAGTCCACCGTCTGCTCTTTAAGTGGGTAGCTCGGACAGTCATATATCTGGATTTCATAGTAGTTTTCGACATCACTTGCTATCGAGCCCAAATACGGCATAAACAGTACAGGCCATCTCATGTCTATGCCGGTGTATATGTTGACACCGGGACGCAGCTCGGCCCGCGGCACTTCATAGTCGTAATCACCGGCGTAGGCATGCATCGCCAGACCGATCTGTTTGAGATTAGCCAGGCACCGGGTCGCTTTCGCCTGATCCTTGACCCTCTGCAACGCGGGCATGAGGATCGCGAGCAGAAGCGCGATAATAGCGATAACCACCAACAGCTCGATCAGCGTGAACCCCCTGACACTTCTCTTATGAGACATTTCATACTCCATCATTGCTTTCGAATCGCCAGTACTACCGTTGCGCTGCCATCCTCAGAATAGCTCAAACAACACAGCAGTAATAGTATACGTCGCCGAGCCCACCGACGCAAGCCCGAAAACACTTTTTGTCGACTCGGCGCGGGCTTTGGAGGCCCTTCGGACAACTGGATCCTACGTTTTCTCGCCCTTGACACTCCACAGTTTACTCTTGTTGATTTCGGTATTCGCACTCACGGAAAAATATCTCGACTAATCCGCCGTCTATCCGCACATTGTACATATGGTCAATATGAAGTACCTTAAACAGCCTGTTACGATGCGGCTGGATCGTGACACGGTCAGCTATTTTAGATCTCTGGCTGAAGAAACAGGTATAGCCTGCCAAACACTGATCAACCTGTATCTCAGGGACTGTGCGATCCATCATCGCAAATTACGAATGAAATGGACGAAATAAAGTGCCAACATGTCGCTTCGCGTTCTACGCAAGAGAGAATGATAAGATGAGATTGGAGATAGATCCCAAAGTCGTGGCGAAGCTCGCAGAGCAGTGTGAGGAAACCAACTGGCAGTTCCGTACTTTCCTGAAGGGCGTCGATCTGGAAATCGAAGAACTCGATACAATCGTCCATAGGTACTATGAAGATGTCGCAAGTCAGATCAACTGCTGCGCCTGCGGGAACTGCTGCCGCAGTGTGACTCCGATTCTTCAAGAATACGATGTCGACAGGCTGGCCACTGGACTTAACCTCAGCAGAGAGGAAGCAATAAAGCGTTTCCTTGTCACGGATTTTAGAGCTCGATATGGTGACATTATGTACTAATTGCTATTTTGATGTCTGACGCCGCCTGACCCCGCGAAGCCTCCCGCGAAGCCTCCCAGTTTTTCTCGCTGGATCGCGGCCTTGTCGGCTGCTCCTCCGTCCCTAGTCTTCTTGTTTTCAGTTTCCCTCCGCTTTCCACGATGTTGCTACATCGCGCATGGCCAAAGGATGAGCCGTGGTGACAGCGATAATATACCATCTGCCCGGGACCGGTTTGAACGTCTCCGATGGTG
>LJTR01000144.1 GCA_001303465.1 Phycisphaerae bacterium SG8_4 | reverse complement strand
CCGGGCCGCAATTGTACTTGGTGCTCTGAAGACAAACGCCGTTATCATCCAGTGTCGTTTCCAGCTGCGCCAGACGAGCGTAATCGACAGCGGGCATCAAGAACGGCAGTACGGAGAAGTAGATCGTGAACAGAACCATAAGCAGCACAACGGCACACCGGTTGCGCCGCTGCGGGAGACGGGACAACGGTGTTGTGAGCAGCATCGTGCAAACCAGGGCCATCACCGCGAACTCCGTACGGCCAGCCATGATCCATCTGAACGGCGGGATCAGCTCCGCGCGCAGCAACCACCTGGGCACTGCGATGATTGCGACAAGAAACAGCGGCACGGAATACGCGATGATCCACGCCCGACTCCGCACACGCCAAAACCGCCGGCCGAGAAGTACTCCAGAAACCGCCAGCAGTATCACGCCCAAAGTCTGAACAAGTGAAATGATTACGTATTGCATAGTTTGCTAGGAGCCACTATTCAATTCAAGCCGAACATGTTTTTCGAGATATTCGTGTGCGTTGATCGGACGGATTTCATGTTGTTCAGGCATATCGGTGAAACATTGTATCACCATCTGGAGCCGGTTTCCTTGCGGCACATCTACTTCAATTGGAGCAGCCATATCATTGTAAGCATCCTCGCTCGCATATAATCTCATGCGTTCGGCTGAGGGGCTGGGGCCGCGCACCACCGCAAAGAACTGGAAACCGTACCGAAGCGTGACTTCGGCAGCACGACGATACAAATACCTGCACACCACCTTGGGCGAGGTGTAGCTGTTTGCAGAGAATTTGATATAGAATGTGTCTTGAGACATTGCCTCTTCAGAATAACCTCCCGCCGGAGTCGCGCCCAGCTTCTGATAAGGTGTAGCCTCACATCCGAAGAGACCGGCAACAAGAACAAGAGTAGAAGAAACTCTGAGCTTGTTCATATCATTCACCCCTAACGGTGCTCGCACAGCTCGGTATGAGTACCCAAACACAATTGGACCCACTGTACAGACACCGAGTATATCGCATGTCCCCGAGATTCTCAAGGCAAGACCATGCCGCAACGCCCACGGCAGGTAATCACAGTCTTTGCTGCAGTGGTTGGAATTTATACCCTTGCCGGTAGTAAATTCCCGCGAGTAAGACCAAAACCTGTTCTTTTAAAGCCATTTACCCGCGCAAGAACGCGAATTTTCAATCAGGAGCACTATAACACTTTACATGGAGGCCGTACTGGTTATCATGATAGACGGAAGCCTGAGCATCGGGATTGAACAGCTGCGCGAGAGAGCTTCGGTGTTTTGACAGGCATCAGCGACTTTTGTTTGTTACGGGGCTAATTATGGAATTGCGGGATATCTTCGACAGAATGCAGCAGCAACCTCCCAGGATGAACTACCCAAAAGTGCCATGGAGGTGGGTTGCAGCGATAATGATTCTCGTCGCGATCGCCGGCGGATTGAAGACGTCGGTCTATACCGTGCCCACCGACTCTGCGGGCGTGATTCAGAGGTTCGGGCGCTACAACCGGACAACCGAGCCCGGGATACATCTCAAGATGCCTCTGGGAATCGAGGAGGCGGTCCCGGTCCCGGTCAAGAAGGTGCAAAAAGAGGAATTTGGCTTTCGAACCCTGAAGGCGGGCGTGGACACGCGATACCTGGGCGCCGAAGAAATTGACGCCCGACGCTCGAACGCCGAGGATTTGATGAGGCTGATAAGAGACAGTGGAGAAAGGGTCTCGCGTGGCGCAACGTCTCAACTGGCCGAGAGGGCCAAAGAGATACTCCGAGGCGAATATGTGATGCTCACCGGGGATCTGAACATAACCGACGTCGAGTGGATCGTTCAGTACCTGATAAAGGACGCCCGGAGCTACTTGTTCAATATACGCGAGCCGAGGCAGACGATCAGGGATGCGAGCCAGGCGGTGATGAGGCAGCTCATCGGCAATGGCAGCGTAGACGAAGCGATAACAATCGGAAGAATCGAATACGAAGTCTCGGCCAAAGAAGCTTTGCAGAAACTGCTCGATGAGTACGAGACCGGAATTCACGTCGTCACCGTCAAGCTCCAATCGTCGAACCCGCCCCAGAAGGTCAGGCCGGCTTTCAACGAGGTGAACAAGGCCCTGCAGCAGAAGGAAACGAGAATCAACGAGGCGATGAAGACCTACAACGAAGCCGTGCCGAAATCGAAGGGCGAGGCCCAGAAGGCAATTGAGACGGCCAGGGGATACGCCGCCGAAAGGGTCAACAAGGCAATGGGTGACATCGCCAAATTCGAAAAGATATACGCCGAGTACGTCAAGGCCCCCGATATTACCAAACAGAGAATGTACCTCGAGACAATGTCCAAGGTCCTGCCGCTGATACCTGAGAAATGGATAATCGAGCAGGGCGGCGCCGACGGCGGGATATTAATGAGGCTCAATCTTGAGAGCGACAAGAGTTCAGAATGACAATCCTGAAAATAGGTCATGACATACTACTAAGAAATCTTTTACCGCCGAGTCCGCAGAGAACGCAGAGAGCCAGTGTTTATATTCATTCGCTGCGTGCTCAGCGTTCTCTGCGGTGAATTCTTGAAAAGGAAAGGTCAACAGAATGACTCGTATAATCACAATAGCAATCCTTTTAATCGTCATCATATTTCTGTCGGCGTCGATGTACGTGGTTGACCAGACGGAGCAGGCCGTAGTGACGCAGTTCGGCAAGCCCGTCAGGGTTATTGTCAACCCGATCGAAGGTCGAGACAAGGACCAGATGCTGACCGAGTTAAGGGACAAATACGCAGAAGAAGGAATCGGCGTCACCGAGGGTGCGGGATTGCACTTCAAAGTGCCTTTGATACAGAGCGTGCGCAAGTTCGAGAGAAGACTGCTGCGATGGAACGGCTATCCCGAACAGATCCCGACTAAGGACAAGAAATACATCCTCGTCGACTGTACGGCGAGGTGGTACATCAAGGACCCACTGCAATTCCTGCGATCGGTCGGCACCGAAGAGCAGGCCCACGCCAGGCTCGACGATACCGTCAACTCGGGAACAAGAAACTCCATAACCAAGAGAGACCTCATCGAAATAGTCCGCACAGACAACCGTCAGATGCAAGTGGCCGAGGAAGAACTGCGCGAGACAACCCAGGTGAGCGAGGTAACCGAGGGCAGGCCCAAGATTGTCGCTGAAATCACAGAAGCCGCGATTACTGCCTGTGACGTTTACGGCATAGGCATTCACAGCTCGGGCGTGTTGATCAAAGGGCTGACCTATATCCAGGATGTCAAGGACACAGTCGAGAAGAGAATGATCGAGGAGAGGCTGAGGATCGCCGAGAAATACACCTCCGAAGGCGAAGGCCAGTACCAGAAGATCATGGGCGACAAGGAGCGAGAAGTCAAAACGATCCTCTCGGAAGCCTACAAAGCTGCGCAGGAGATCGAAGGAGAAGCCGACGCAAAGGCAACGGAAATCTATGCGCAGACCTTCGGCAAGGACCCGGAGTTCTACAGATTCTTCAAAACTCTGGAATTATACGAGGAACATTTGGCCGGAGCGAAAACGCGATTGATCCTTGGCACCGACAACAGTCTTTTTGAATTGATCAAGGGTGACATGTTGAAAATTGCCGACGCGCCTAAAGGTGACAGCGCGTTGGAGTAAGACGCGCAAAAGGTACGAAAAGTGATCTTCATAAAGCTAGTCAGGCTCTTGGGTGCCGGCCTTGCCGCCGGGCTGATTTGCCATTTGCTCTGCTCAGCCGCTAAGAGGAGTGCTCTGCTCAGCCGCTAAGAGGAGCATGACGACACGGCCACACGGGAAGGGCGGCAAGGCACACAGGAAGTATGTCGAGTCCTCTGTCGTAGAGAAGAAAGACAAAGGATCCGATTCCGACAAAGAGAGATCTTAGTCTTTCCACTGCTTGAGGATCTCGAGACACTCTATCATCGACCGGCCGTTGTGGTAGCCTGCCTTCCAGGCGTTTGCCTTGTCGCCTCGCGCGGTTCCGTCAGGTGTGATCTCGGCGTGCCATTCGCCGCTGTCGAAGTCCACCAGGTGCTCTTCGATAAAGTCGCTCGTCTCTTTGAAAACGGTCAGATACTTCGAGTCCTGTGTTATGCGATTCATGTAAAGAGCACTGACAATCGCTTCGGTCTGGACCCACCAGACTTTGCTGCGCCTGTCCGCCGGTTGATTGAACGCGCCGCTGTCGTAGAAGCCGCCTTTGACTTCGTCGTATCCGTACTTCAACGAGTAGTCGAACAGGGTTTGGTACAAGTCAACGAATGGATAGTTCGAGACTCCCGCGGCATCGCAGGCATCCATCAGCAGCCAGACGTTTTCGATGTCGTGGCCGTAGGAAACTCTTGCGTAGTCGCCCTCTAGTCTCGGCGTCCAGTCGCGATCGTACTTGTCCGTGCAGGCGCCGATGTCCTTTCGTACGACCGTGTTGCTCTCGATATTGATCAACTCCAGCAAGCGCGCGCGCGCCAGCGGAAGCCTGCTCGCGCGGTAGAAGGTCGTCATCGCTTCCAGCAGGTGCAGATGGGTGTTCATCAGTTTGAGATTCGGCCCGGCGCCCATGTAGGAACCTTCGCCCTCAGCCACCGGCGTCCAGTCTTCATTGAAGAACTCGACGTAGCCTCCGTAGGTCTTGTCGTAAGATTTGGCTTCGAGCAGATTGAAGAAGCGAACCGCGAAATCGAGCACGTCCTTTCGGCCGGACGCCAGATAGAACTCGCTGATGGCATAGAGTGCAAACGCCTGGCCGTAGAGATGCTTTCGGGGCCTTAGCCTCCTGTCGCCGGTCGCGTCGACCTCCCAATAGAAGCCGCCGTTTCGGTCATCCCACATTTTCTCTTTCAGAAAGCGATAACCGAGATCGGCGGCCTCGATGTATTCCTCGCCTCCGTAGCCGGCCCTGGCCAGTCGGCTGAACAACCACACCGTTCGGGCCTGGCTCACAATCATCTTTGTCCCTCCACTTTTCAGCTCGCCATCAGGACCAAAGTTGATCGTGTACCCGCCGTTGGTGCGATCCAGACTCTTGGTGTACCAGAATGAAGCGATGTTCTCTTTGAGTATCTTCTCGAATTTGGGGATGTAGATCTTCGAGAGGCTTGCCCGATTAGGGGCCGCTTGCAGTTTGGAGCAAATCGACACCGAGACGATGAGAGTCGCAACTGCGCAAAATTGAGCTTTTTCGAGCTTCTTGCCGAGCATTGTTTCTCCTTCGTAGAATGGTCAACACAGACTATTAACATTTCACACATTTTATGGTATTATACCCTTCAGGGTAGTAAATTCCCGCGAGCAAAACCGTAACATGTTATTGTAAAGCCGCTGATCCGCGCAAGAACGGGAATTTTCAATCTGGAGCGCTATGTATTGGTATGATCAAACGAACGTATGAAAAGGTGTACCCTATGCGTACCTTGCTCAAAGTGATGATCGTTCTGCTTCTCGCCGCAATCTCAGCAACCGGCGCCCAGGCGAGGCCTGCGGACATTGGCGTCGAGGAAATCATCTTCAGCTCTCGCCAGGGCGGCGCCGGAAGTCACTGGTACGAGAACTTCGGCTACTACTCCCAGGACCCGAACAAGAAACTCTACGGCGCACGGGGGCGTTTGTGCCGGTTGAATCTTCGCACCGGCGCGCTCAGCGTCCTGCTCGACGACCCGGCCGGCTCGATTCGCGACCCCCAGGTCCATTACGACGCGGAAAAGATTCTTATCTCCTACCGCCCGGGGGGCACGGATTACTATCACCTCTACGAAATAAACGTCGACGCAAGCGCGCTCACGCAGCTTACCTATGGGCCGTACAACGACATGGAACCGACATACCTGCCCGACGGCCGGATAATGTTCTGCTCGGACCGCAGCAACCGCTGGGTCCCATGCTGGTATTCACAGGTGGCGATCCTGTACACGTGCGACGCTGACGGCAGCGGCATCCAGCCGGTATCCGGCAACATCGAGCACGACAACACACCCTGGGTTCTCTCCGACGGCCGGGTTATCTACGAGCGGTGGGAGTACGTCGACCGCAGCCGGGTCGCGTTTCACCATCTCTGGACGGCCAACCCCGACGGCACCGGGCAGATGATCTATTACGGCAACCTCCACCCAAGGACATTGATGATCGACGCCAAGCCGATCCCGAACAGCAACAACGAGGTGGTCGCTGTCTTTTCACCCGATCACGGTCGCCGGGAGCACGAGGGAGACATTGCCATCGTGACACCAAAGCAGGGCCCAGACGATCCGGCCTCGGCCAACAATATTACCAAAGAGGAAAAGAAGAAGAACTTCCGCGATCCCTATGCGGTTTCGAGGGATTGCTTCCTGGTTGCTCGGGGTCCGAGCATTCTCGCGATGAACAGGGACGGTGAGGCGAGAGAAATTTATCGCCTGCCGCCGGAGTTTCGATCATCCCGCCGCGGAGTGACTTTCAGCAGACGACGGGCCGCTTGGTCTTGCAGGATGTATACGCCGGACGCAACATGGCCGGCGTCAAGCGGGGCGAGATCAAGAAGCTTCTCGTACTGGAGACACTCTCGAAGCCTGTCAACTACAGCGGCAAGATGCCGCCGATCAGTTTCGGTGGAACATACACGCTCGAACGCATCGTGGGTACAGTCCCGGTCGAGCCCGATGGCTCGGCCTATATGGAGGTGCCGGCGCTGCGGAGCCTGTTCTTCGTCGCTTTGGATGAAAACGACAATTCGGTCAAACGCATGCACAGCTTTCTCGCCGTCATGCCGGGAGAAACCACAAGCTGTGTCGGCTGTCATGAGCAGCGCCAGAAGACACCCGTGGCGACAGAGACCGCCGCGCTGCAGGCGCTTAAGCGGGCGCCTAGCCCGGTCACTCCCATCGCCGGTATCCCGGACGTCTTCGATTACCCGCGTGACATTCAGCCGATCCTGGACAAACACTGCGTCGAATGTCACAACTACGACCGGCGCGAAGGCGGGATTATCCTGACCGGCGATCACGGGCCGATCTTCTCGCACAGCTACTACACCCTCACTGCGTTCGGATGGATATCCGACGGGCGCGACCGCCTTCGGACAAACCTGCCGCCGCGCACCGTGGGAACCTCGGCCAGCCCGCTGATGAAGATGCTCGACGGCAGTCACTACGACGCCAAGCTGACCCGGCACGAGCAGGACATGATCCGCTATTGGATCGAGTCGGCCGCGCCGTATCCGGGCACATACGCCGCACTCGGCACCGGCATGATCGGCGGCTTCCCAAAGAGCGTACTCGAAACAACCGAGCGGAAATGGCCCCAGGCGATCGAAGCGGCCGAAGCCATCACGCGACGATGCACGGGATGTCACGATAAGTCTCTGCCCGTGCCGAAGTATATCTCCGACAATCTGGGGCTTATCCTCTCGAATCCGGACTTCAATGATATCCGCATCCGAATGTCACGGCACTTGATGTTCAATCTTTCGCGCCCGGAGAAATCGCTGATCCTGCTGGCACCGCTGGCGAGTGACGCCGGAGGCTACGGGCTCTGCAAACAGCGAGACCCAGGCGCACGCGGCGGCGAGCCGGTGACGGTCTTCGCCGGAACCGACGATCCGGACTACAGGAAGATCCTCGCCGTCTGCGAAAGAGGGAAACGCCACCTTGAACAAAACAAACGCTTCGACATGCCGGGCTTTCGTCCTACGTCCTCCTATGTGCGCGAGATGAAACGGTATGGGATCCTGCCGAACGAACTGCCGGAAGAAGCCCCGATCGATGTGTACGCAACCGACCGCGCATATTGGCGTTCCCTGTGGTGGCGCCCGAGGGCAATCGCACGAAGCGAACGGTCGATGCCGTAAACTGTCCTGCCAAGAACAGCAGTATCCGATTGTTTTTTCCTGAAATATACCCTATCGGCCTACGACATCATAATGGAACGCAACAAGTGAACGAGAAATGGGGGCCGCAGTCGTCAATCGAAGACAAGGGGAAATTAATAATGAATCGCAAACAGATAATCCTACTTACGATCGGAGCAATCGCAATCGCGTGGGCACTTCTGGTCCCGACCTGGGAATCGCTGGAGTTCGTGGATTCCGACAAGGGGCAGGTAGTCCTCACCAACTACGAAAGTCGTCTGTTCAATAATCCGCCGGAGCACAGCGACTTGAGAGAGCCCCGTATTGTCTGGAGATACGCGATACAGGAGGCCTTCGCCTATGCGGTGGTTGCTGGGATTTTGTGCTATTTCCTGCGGACAAAGAAGACACGCATCACCGACGAATCGCAGGAGAAGGTCTCTTCTGCCGCGGCATTTTGACCCGGAGTATTGCTGATGAACAAAGGGACACCAACTGCAAACAAGATCAGCCTTGAAGCGCTGTCGCTGAGATATAGATCCGGAGTCCAGGCCCTTGACTCAGTGGACCTCGAAGTTGAGTCCGGCCTCTTCGGCCTGCTCGGTCCAAACGGCGCCGGCAAAACGACGCTGATGAAGATCCTCACGACTCTGCTCAGACCAACCGGAGGTATGGCAAGAGTCTTCGGACATGACGTCGTGCGCGACGCACGGCAGGTCCGATCCTTACTCGGCTATCTGCCGCAGGATTTTCAGACCTACGGTCAGCTTAGAGCGTGGGAGGTTCTGGATTACTACGCAATACTCAACGGCATGACCGATCGCAAAAAGCGCCGCGCGAGAATTGAAGACGTGCTCGCCCTCGTAGGTCTCGCCGATAAAAGAAACCGCCGGGCCTCTCAGCTCTCGGGCGGCATGTACAGGCGACTCGGCGTAGCCCAGGCACTATTGACCGATGCCAGGCTGCTCATCTTCGACGAGCCGACAGCGGGGCTCGATCCCGCGCAGCGGGTTCGCTTTAGAAACTTTCTCGGCGAGCTTAGCCGGGACCGTATCGTGCTTCTTTCGACGCATATCGTCGCCGACATTGGCTCGGTCTGCGATAAGCTCGCCGTGCTCAACCACGGGCGGATCGAGTTTGAAGGAAAGTGCCGCCAGCTCGCCGACCGGGCCGAGGGAAGAGTCTGGCAAACATGTGTCGATGACGCGCAGTACGAGAAGCTTCGCAGCGAATATGCAATCACAAGCATGGTCGATACCGATCACGGGCTGCAGCTTCGGTTGCTGTCGGAGACAAAAAAGGACCCCGGCTGGGAAAGCGTTGTGCCGACGCTGGAAGACGCATATCTCTGGTTGATTAACACTTCGGACGCGTATGAACAGGCAGCTTGATATGCTCAAAGAAATGGTGTTGGTCGAGCTGCGTGTCCAGCGGCGAAATCCCATCTGGATGATAAGTTTTGCCGCCGCGGCGCTGCTCGGTTACTCGGAAGCCTTCACAGCCGGCGTGCTCGACTGGCCGACAACCAACCAGGCCTTTCGGGCGTACCAGTTGGGCTGCGTGATGATCTTCGGCGTGATGACGTTTCTGCTGACCGCCGGGTCGTTGTCGCGAGACCTGTCGGACTCTCGAAAGGAACTGCTCTTGTGCAGGCCGATTAGCCCCCTTGTTTACATCTGCGGCAAGTACATCGGCAACATTCTGTTCGTCTTGTGTCTCAACATCTTGTTCATGGCGGCGTTTCTGGTCATTCCACTGCTCCACGGGCAATCCTGGATATATCCGCCCAGGCCGTTCCTGGAGGTAATGTTCTTCTCGGCGCTGCCGACGATTCTGTATTGCGGCGCGCTTGGAGTCTTTCTCGTGTGCCTGGTGCGCAAGGTCATAATCGCAATTCCGGTGTTTCTCGTGTACTTTCTCGCGGTGGCCTTATTCCGCATTCCCGAGACTCTGAGGGGAAAGAAACTCGACGTGGACATGTGGGATTTCAGCATGAGGCTGTATCCCCACACCTTCACGGCAAGAATCGGGCCGTGCAGTCTGGCCGATATGTCGTTTTCACACCTGCTGCAGCCTCCGGTACCGGAACTGTACGCAAGGGCGGGCCTGTACAGCGTGTTTTCACTCGCAATTCTCGCTCTCTCGGTTCTGCTGTTGAAAAGGATGAGGAACAGTTGACATGAACGAGAATTGGTTGATCAAAACCATTCGAAACGAAGCGACTCTGCTCTGGTACTCGCTGCGGATGCTCGTCGGGCGAAATCTGATCGCTGTGGGCATAATCTCCATTGTCGCACTGGGTGTTGTCTTTTCATATTCGGTCCCGCTGCGCGAGACGAAACTGTCGGTCCTGCTTGGGCAATTGGAGATGTTCGCTCCGTTGCTGGGCATCGTGATATTCAGCGATCTTGTAGCAGGCGACGTCGAGGCCAGACGAGCAACGCTGCTGATGTCCTCGCGATACGGCATCGTGCCGGTGGTCATCCGCAAACTCATCCACGGCCTTATCATCACTTCGGCGACCTATCTTGCGAATCTTCTTATCCTGAGATTCTCCTACACGTCATTCAATATCCTGCCGGCATTTCTGATCATAATGCCGGGAGCATTATATTTCGGCATGATCGGCCTGCTGGCGGCAACCTTCGCATCTCGCGCTCTTGCCGGTTACGCGGCCGGGACCGCAGCGCTGATCCTCTCAATGGTTATCCCGGAGACCATGCCGCTCGTTCCGACTGCCTTCGCGGTCAAGGGTAAACTGGCCACGGCAACTCTCCTGGCAGAGCACAACTGGATATTCGCAAAAATCGCATTCGTCACTCTCGCCTTCGTGATGGCCATGCTCGTCGTTATGATAGCCGGGAAGCGTTCGCGAAGATTCCACCTCGTTATCGCCGCGGCATTGCTGCTGGCCGGTTGCTATTGGGCAACTCACACAATATGGTCCCGCCAGGTCCAGCCTGACATCTATTTTTCCAATCCCGGCAGGCAGCTCGACGTGATAGAGGATGGCGACGAGCTAATCGCCCGGACGGCGGCCGTCAGAATCTGGGGCAGGGGCAGGAACAAGAGCAACGAAGAGACCTCTCTAACCGACACTATATACAAATCCGAAAATGGGCGGTGGGTTGAAGACCGCAAGGTCGAATACGATTCGGCGAGAGAATACGACCTGATTCACGTGGATATCGAAGCTGACGTGGACCCGACCACCGCGGGCCTCGACGCCAAAGCTCGGGCCAGTGTAAAGATCCTCGCAGAGGCTGTCCACAAGATCTATTTGAGAGTCGCCTGGGAGTTCCAGGTCAAACAGGTCGAGGTCGATGGAGCCCGGGCGCTGTTCTCGCGTTACGGCGACCTGATCGAGATCCCGCTAGCCACTGCCGCCACCCGGGGCCAGACCGTAAAGGTAGACATAGCCTACGCCGGTATTCTCCGGCTGCCCTCGCGCCGACAGAGGCTCGAAAACAGGGACAAAAACACTCTGTTCGTGAATTCACGGTGGTACCCCTTCATCAAGAGCTGGTACCACGAAGGAATGGCCGAGGCATGCACCTTTGAAGCTGATATCACCGTTCCGCA
Source organism: Phycisphaerae bacterium SG8_4 (assembly GCA_001303465.1). Lineage (GTDB taxonomy): Bacteria > Planctomycetota > Phycisphaerae > Sedimentisphaerales > Anaerobacaceae > SG8-4. The sequence continues at coordinate 563 of LJTR01000144.1, read as the reverse complement.
GGGCTGGCATGTAGGCGCCGCAGAAGTCGCGGGCACCAAGGGTCCGGGCCGCATCTGGCATTACGGCAGCGACACTCCCTGCGACCGGATCGGCCTGGTTGTCACCCGTCTTGACAGAGAAGAGGCTAAGTACGGCGACATCACAGTGACAGTGTTCGCCCGGACCACAGGCGCCAAATACATGCGGCAAATCGCCGAGCGGGCATGTGACACACTACGCTACTACGAAACGGCTTTCGGCAAATATCCTCATCGTAATCTTGCGATTATCGAATACGATCACATCACCGCCGGCGGCGTCGCGGTCCCGTCGATCGTCCTGATGAACACGGAGCGATGCAGAGGCGAACACAGATCGGACATGCTCAATATGTATGTCCCCCACGAGGTCGCCCACCAGTGGCACTCCAGCGCATTGCCAATCTGGATAGCGGAAGCGTCAGCGATCTACTCGAACTATCTTTATCTGGCACAGAGGCCGGATAGTCAAGGCTACCTGGCCGACCTCCACAAGGGTCTTAACGACTTCCTCGAAGCCAACAAAGACTATCCGGCCCCTCTGG
>LJTR01000358.1 GCA_001303465.1 Phycisphaerae bacterium SG8_4 | reverse complement strand
CTCGTTTGCCAGGTCGATCAGTGGGATGCTGTAGCCTCGCGGCTGGCCGGATTTCTCAGCCGGCAGCGCCAAGGTTGCGCCGGCAAGGCAATAGGCGAAGATCGTCAAAAGATTCTTGGGTTTAATCATAATGACCCCTCTAACGTTGCGGCGGCCCTTGCGAATGTCCTTCATATCTTTTTGTGGCAGTCTTGTCAAGTTCTCCCATTTCGTCGATTTAAACAATTATTCCATTTTGTAGCCACTGGTGATATAATCCTGAAAGATTGCGCTATGTGGAGCACAAAAGCTTGCATACTATTGAGTTCTGTACAATAGAACGGACATTTTGAGACAGGATTTGAAGAAGTTGCAGAGGAAGACTCATGTCGGACTTTAGCCGTAGAGATTTCATCAAAACGTCCGGGGCCATCCTGGGCGGCGTCGCTGTTGGGTCGATCCTCGGCTGCCAGGCTGAGCAGGCGCAGGATTCCCGGTGGGGCGGTTTCAGGTATGCCATGTGCAACGAGAGCATGGCTGAATTGAGCTGGGCCGAACAATGCCGAATCATAGGCGATGCCGGCTACGAAGGAGTCGAAATTGCGGCGTTCACACTGGTAAAGCAGGGTGTGCGCGAGATAGGCCCGGCGGGGCGAAAGGAAATGATCTCGGCAATGAAAAACGCCGGTCTCAAGTGCGTCGGACTTCACTGGCTGCTGGCGCCGCCACCAAAGGGACTGCACTTCACCACACCGGATGTCGCCGTACGCCGCAAGAGCGTTGCTTATCTTGACGATCTTATCGATTTATGCTGCGACCTTGGCGGCTCTTACATGATCTTCGGCTCTCCGAAGCAGCGCAACACACAAGGGATTACTGTCGAACAGGGAAAGAAATACTTCGCCGAAGGCCTTGCATCGGTCGCCGATCATGCTCAGCGGTGCAATGTCAAAATACTAGTCGAGCCTCTCGGCAGAAGGACCACTGACGTTGTAAACACGATGGCCGAGGCGATGGAGCTGGTTCGACGAGTCGATCACCCGGCTATTGAAGGGATGTTTGACTTCAACAACACTCCTGATGAAACTGAGCCGTTCGACGTTTTGATAAGAAAGCACTTCGATCACATCTATCATATTCACGTCCAGGAGCAGGGCGGCAAGCATCTCGGCACGGGGACGGCGGTGAACGACTACGTCAAAACCTTTCAGACGCTCAAGGATTTGAGATATGATAAGTGGGTATCGCTTGAGGTGTTTGATTTTTCGCCCGGCGGCAAGACAATAGCCGAAGAATCCATGGCGATTCTCCAGCGGATTGAAGGCAAGCTGGTTTAGTTATAGTGCTCACGATTGAAAATTCGGGTTCTTGCGCGGGTAACTTGTGCCATAGGTAGTAGCTTTACAATAATAGTTTATGATCTTACTCGCGGGAGTTTACTACCCTGAACGGTATATGTTGCTGGGCTTTTTCAAAGTCCAGTAGAATTTAGAATTCAGAAGAGAGAAGAGATTTGGAGCCAACTTTGTTGGCAGCTATTTCTGAATTGCGGCTCCAGTATTCTGAATTCATGAAGTTGCGAAAACTTCAGTTATTGCACAAGCCGGTATACGAAAGGGTGTGCCTCGGAAAGATTTACTTTTTGAAGGAGGTAGACAAAATGAAGACGAGTTTTCTAGTGTCACTGTTTATTGTCTCGCTCGTTGTTTGCGTGGCCGGCATATCGTATTCATCCCAGACGACGGCCGATCCCTCGCCAAAGCCGGATGAGCAGCAGCTGCCCAGGGCGATGCACTCGGCGATGAAAGAATTGCCTCTGTTAACGGTTGGCCGAGCGGCTGGACAGTTGATAGGTGGCGACAACAGGGCGTTGCAGGCGGCAGTCGATTACGTCGCCGCACTTGGAGGCGGGACTGTTGCCATCGGGCCGGGTGAATACTTGATGTATGATTCGCTGCATCTGCGCTCGAATGTCACCGTCAGGGGCAGTCAAGGCAAAGCGATCCTGAGAAAAGCCGACGGCGTTGTCGCTGCCCTGGCTCTGGACGGCGACTTTGGCGAACAGCAGATTACTGTGGAGGATGCAAACGGTTTTGAGCCAGGCCGGGGGGTGGCGATCTGGGACGACCGGTCGGGAGGATTCCACACCACCGTTGCCAGAATAACGGGGCGCAACGGCAATACCTTCTCGATCGATAAGCCGTTGATGGCTGACTGTATGGTGCACAACAATGCCAAAGCGGGCACGATTTTCCCCGTGGTGAGCGGCTACCACATTGAAGGGGCGCGGATTGAGAATGTCACCATTGAGGGCAACAAGCAGGCCAATGTGCACCTCAATGGCTGCCGCGGCGCCGGGATATTCCTGTATAGAGCCTTCGGGACAATCATCCAGGGTTGTGAAGTCCGCAACTATAACGGCGACGGGATCAGCTTCCAGCAGTCCAATGATGTCACTGTCCTTGGCTGTCTCTCTCAAAGTAATGCCTCTCTTGGCATACACCCTGGAAGCGGATCACAGCGTCCGTCGGTGCGCAATTGCATCGCTCGCAACAACGGCGATGACGGGTTGTTCCTGTGCTGGCGTGTTCGGCATGGATTGTTCCAGGACAATATTCTCGAGGGCAACGGCAGGTACGGAATTTCCATCGGGCACAAGGATTCCGATAATTTGATTCGCGGCAACCAGGTGCTCGCAAATAAAGGGGACGGAATCTTTTTCCGCAATGAGACGTTGGGTATGGCTGCACATCGAAACCGTCTCGAAGAGAATTTCATCGAGAACAACGGCGTCGACAAAGAAGTAGCCGGTATCCGCATTCGAGGCGAGACAAATGACCTGGTCCTGAAGGACAACATCATTCGTGACACGCGCGAAGGCGATACGCAGAAGCAGATCATAGGAATCCAGATAGAGGAACAGGTGGGACGAATAACCTTGATTGACAACAAAATACAGGCCAAGAGACTGATTGACGACAGACGAGTGCCCAAACTGAAATAGAGATCGACCGGCCGGAGGGCCGGCGGAGGTTGAGGAATGTGGGACAGCGAAAGAAGGAGAACACAACAATGAGAACTGCACGGGAAATCACGACGATGGCAGCGGCGTTTCTTCTGGTTCTAGCTGCAACTTCAAGCGCAGAGGACTGGCCACAGTTCAAATACGATTCCACACATTCGGGCAATGTCCCGGAAAGGCGCGTGGCAGCCGACCTCGGCCTGGTCGGGGCAGTTCCGTTGACGGATGCAATCTTCACCGCACCGGTCGTAGCTGACGGGCGTGTTTACGCAGTTGATGGATCAGGAGTCGCTTTCTGCATAGATACCTCCTCCTTGCAAGTCCTTTGGAAAACCGGCGCCGAAGGCGGCAAAGCCAACTGCAACAATGTTTCGTCGCCGGCCGTTGCGGGGCGTTATCTTCACTTTGGCACGATGGCGGGTTCCTACTACGTGGTGGACCGAGCAAGTGGAGACGTGGTCAAGAGAATCGAATGCGGCGAGCCAATTCTCGGCGCCCCGGTGGTCGCCAGCGGCCGGGTATACTTTGCCACGCTCGGCTCGCAGGTTTATGCCCTCGAGCCCGGGGGCGCGATCTGCTGGACGTGGGATTTTGTTAAGGAAGTCCTCAAATACGACGGCGATCGCTGGAGCGGAGAGCAGTGGTGCAAACACAAGGGCGGGAAGGTTACCTGGCGGGATCAGTTCTGTTGTGCGATAGACATCGCGGCTGTTGGCAAGAAGATTGTTATCCCTGTGGCCGGCGCGCTTGTCTGTCTGAGCGATCAGGGCAGTCGCCCTGAGCTTGTGGCGTCACCCACCGTTCCTGCCTATGCGGGTTCTGAGAAGCCGGCTATCTTTGGCCTGAGTATAGCTGGTGACGGGACGGCTTATGTCCAATGGCATCGGCGCGACAATACGGGCAGAGTCGAGATTATGCAGCTCGATGATCGTAAACGTGAGGCCGAGTACGTCCTCGGGACTCTTACTGAGATAAATCGCCCTGGCCTGCTTAGCTTCTGTTCGGTCAGCGTTCGCGGCCGGGATGTCTACAGGTGTCGTCCGGAAGAAGGCTTTGGTTTCTGCAGGCATTCGCCGGGCGGCGAGGCCCAGTATCTCGGCGGCTATCCGTCTATTGCCTCGCCTGTTCTTATTGGCGATAAGGGCATATACGGAGGCTTGGACGGCAGTCTGTACATCGTGCCGCTGTCGCCAAAAGGCAAGGTCTGGTCATTTGCCACGGCATTCGGCAAGGCTATCTCGGCTCCGGTTGCCGTCTGCGACGGCCGGGTCTATTTTGGCTGTGAGGACGGATACCTTTATGTCCTGGGGCCAAAGGGTAAGGCACCAATGCCTTCAAGAGACCTCCAAATACAGAAGATAAGGAGTCCCGTGACAGGCAGGCTCGCAGACTCAAGGTATGACTGGTTCACCAATTTTGGCAACCAGGCAAGCACCAATTCAAACGATCAGGGTCTTAGACCGCCTTTTAAGATCAACTGGATTCGACGCTACGAGGGAACCTTCAAGCACATGCCGGTCTGTGGCGGAGGGCGGATGTACACCCATACGGCAGAAGGTCAGATCTTCGCCGTCGAGCAGGAGACCGGCAGGCTCCTCTGGCGGCACTACTGGCCGGGCGTGCACGTTTCTTTCACAGGTCCCCTCTACTACAAGGAACGTCTGCTGGTCCCCCAGGCGGGATTGAATCAGTCTCGCATGCGATGTCTTGATGCCGCGAGCGGAGAGATGCTCTGGGAAGCTCCGTTCACCGGTTCGCCAAGCTGGAGTCGGCAGCAGCCGCCGGTGATATGCGGAAACCTCGCTATCTATGCCTTCGGTTCGGGCAAGTACGCCCCGCAGGGAACCGAGAAGGCTTACGTCCATAAGGGTAAGCCTGTGGAATCGCCCGATGGCAGCGAGATAATGAGCTGGATCTACTCGCACAACAATCCCTACTACCCGGTGGATAATAAGCCTCTGATCCGCGCGTGGGACATCGAGACGGGCCAGGAGGTCTGGACGATAGACTTCTCACAGTTCGGCTCGGGCGGCAACGATGCCGGCGTTTGCCTCATGGACGGGACGCTTTACTATTCAACGTTCTTCGGATATGCCCAGCAAAGAAGAGACGGCCAGCCAAAGGCAAGAGGACTGACCGCGGCGATCGAACCTGCGACTGGGCAGGTCATCTGGCTGACCACGAAGTACTATGTGACGGCCGGTTGTACCGTCTCGGCAGACGATGGGCGGCTGTATCTGGGAGGGTACAATCCACCTACCGAGCAGACCGAGAATCGCCACGTCTACTGTCTCAACGCCGAGAGCGGCTCATTGCTCTGGCGGTCGGATCCGGTGGGCAAGGCGGTAAACGTTGTCACGATAGGACGGGATTCTGTTTTTGTTCATGGCTCTACAGGCCAGCCGAGCCATGTAATAGACAAAGACACCGGCAAGCTTAGATCCACGTTCGACAAGAAATACGCCTGTACGAGATTCAGCTTGTCGGAGCCCTACATACTCGGCCCAAATATGGATATGATTGACATCTCGGCAGGCAACAGGATGGTCTCGTCCGGTCCGTGTATCGACG
>LJTR01000357.1 GCA_001303465.1 Phycisphaerae bacterium SG8_4 | reverse complement strand
GTCGGCAGTCTCTTTGCCGACTGCCAGCAGTGAAGTCAGATTCCACAGGAACGGCAAGTGTCCGACTATCATCAGATCCGTATCATACGCGTCGAGCTCGTGGGCAATGGTCGAGGCGTCATCATTCGGCCCAAGACCACCGCGAGACGAGCAACCCTTTTTCACTGAAACCGTACCGGCCAGGATCTCTGCCGTCTGAGCCGCCCTCAGTTTGCCGCTGTGCCAGATATGCTCGACGGATATTCGCAGATGTTCGATGAACACAGCTACCTTCTGGACGTCTGCCTGGCCCTGATCGCTCAGGGGTCTTTGAGGATCGACGTCCGAGGAAACCGCTTCTCCGTGCCGAACAAGATAGACCTTCATTTTCGAACTCCCTTCAAATGCATTCGCGACGATTATACCGCACAGGTGTCGTTTGACAACCGTTTCGGGAATACCAATTCGTCGCCGGTTGGGCGTGGCGCCTCAGATTAACGACATATTTGCGGACCCGGCCGTTGACAGCCGCACAGCCGGAAGATATGATTTGGGTTTTGTTAATTCCTGGAGTAACGAGAATGACTGACGTAACATTGGTGACCGGCGACGGAATCGGGCCGGAAATCGCAGAAGCTACACGCAGATGTATCGATGCAACCGGCGCAGACATCAACTGGAAGATGGCTGAGGCTGGCGTGGAAGTAATGGAACGGGTCGGGACCCCCCTGCCTGAGGCTACTGTCGAGTCAATAAAGAAGACGGGGGTCGCCTTGAAGGCTCCCATCACCACGCCTGTCGGAACGGGCTTTCGCAGCATCAACGTGCATCTGCGCCAGTCGCTCGATCTGTACGCGTGCCTGAGGCCCTGCAAGAGTTACGAGGGCGTGCGGAGTAGATACAGCGATATCGACCTGGTCGTCGTTCGCGAGAACACAGAGGATTGCTATGCCGGAGTCGAATTTCAGAAGGGCAAAGACGATACGGACAAACTGATAGACTGGATAAACGCACATAGCGAGAAGAAGGTAAGGCCAAATTCAGGCATTACCATAAAGCCAATTTCCGTCGAAGCTACAGAGCGCATAGTCGGTTTTGCATTCGACTACGCCAGGAAGATGGGCCGCAGGAAGGTCACGAGCGTTCACAAAGCCAATATAATGAAGTACTCGGACGGACTCTGGCTCGAAGTCAGCAGACTCGTCGCAAAGAAGTATCCCGATATAGAGTTCGAAGACCGGATCGTCGACAACATGTGCATGCAGTTGATCCAGAAACCGGAGCTTTACGATGTGCTTGTTCTGCCCAATCTCTACGGTGACATTCTGAGTGATTTGTGCGCCGGCCTGGTCGGCGGCCTCGGCGTGGCGCCGGGGGCAAACATAGGCGAAAAGGGAGCCATCTTCGAGGCCACCCACGGCAGCGCTCCGAAATACAAGGGCCAGAACAAGGTTAATCCGACGGCCCTGATACTCAGCGGCGTGCTGATGCTAAGACATCTGGGCAAGATGGCCGAGGCCGACAAGCTCGAAAATGCCGTCGCAGCCGTGATTGCCGAGGGCAAGAGCGTGACTTACGACATGAAACCGCACCGCGACGACCCAACCGCGGTAGGCACCAGCGAGATGGCCGACGCAATCATAGAAGAGATTGGCGTTTCGTAACTGTGCGTTCACGGTTTGTAGGGCAGCTCTAATAATTGCTTTTGAGCGGCAAGTAGTCCCGATATTTCGGGATTGTATTCTGGCAAGGAAGGGAAATGAGCCTTAGCCGAAGCTTAGGCGGCTTTTTCCTGACGCAGTCCAGAATCAGAAAGATTCGTTTGCCCGTCAAAATGAGTTATTGGAGGTGCCCTACGGTCAAGACGCTATGAACTGCGAACAAGGTTACCGCAAACTGATTTCAGGTCAAAGCAGCGGAGCAGGTGCGCGTCTTATCCGGACATTGCTGGCAGTAGCGGCGATTGGCTACTCGCTTGTCGTTCGGCTGCGCAATTTCCTGTATTCCAGCGGGTGGTTGAAAACGCACCGTGTTGATGCTGCAGTCATCTGCGTCGGCAATATTACAGTGGGCGGAACGGGAAAAACTCCGCTTGTCGTTTGGCTGTGCAGGCAAACTATCACAAATTCCAAGTGTGCTATACTCACTCGCGGCTATAAGGCCCGTCGTGCGTCCTGCGTGATGCCTCGTGCGAAAGAAGAATGCAATACGCAATACGCGGTACGCAATACGCAAACAGACGAGCCGGCAATTCTGACTGAAAGCTGCCCTCAGGCCAAGGTGGTCGTAAATGCGGATGGTGTTGCCGGAGCGGCTGAAGCGATCGGGCAATTCGGCGCTGAAGTACTGATCATGGACGACGGTTTTCAACATCGCCGGTTGGCGAGAGATCTGGATATTATCGCTATTGATGCGACACTACCCTTCGGCTACGGCAAGATGCTGCCCGCCGGGCTGCTGCGCGAGCCTGTCACTTCGCTCAAGCGGGCCGGCGCCGTCGTAATTACCAGGTGCGACCAGATCAGCGAAGCACGGTTGAGCCGGCTCGAAGAGCAGCTGCGCTCGATCAATTCCGAAATGGTAATCGCCAAATCGATACACGCCCCTGTTTCTGCGAGAACCGCCGAAGGCGAAGAAATCGATACCAGCCTGCTGAAAAGCAAGAAGATATTCGCCTTTTGCGGCATAGGCAACCCGGATGCATTCTTGAATACTGTCGCGGCCCTGGGATCCGAACTGGTCGGCTCAAAGGTCTTCGACGACCACCACCACTACACGGGTCGCTGCCTGGCTGATATTCGCGAGCTAGCCGAAAAGAGCGGGGCGGATCTGGTGCTGACCACGCAGAAGGATTGGACGAAGGTGATTTCCGAATTTCGATCCGTCGGCTCCGCTCGGGACAAGCTTCCGATTCTCGATATAGAATCAACTGTGCCGTTTGCCCGCCTGGCAATTGAGATGAGATTCCCGGCTGGCCAGGACGAATTAACAGCCTTGATTCGGGACACGTTAGCCGGTAGAATCTCGACAGAAGACTGACAGGCGACCGTTTGTCCCTGTGGGCTTATGCTCGTATGTACGAAAACCTGTTGAAAACTGTAACGAATCTTGGCTCGCCCAAGATCCTGGTCGTGGGCGATTTCATGCTCGACGTTTATCTCTACGGCGACGCTGTTAGGATCAGCCCGGAGGCACCGGTGCCGGTCCTGAAAATTGCCAAGACCGAATACCGCTGCGGCGGCGCGGGCTCCGTGGTTGGAAATCTTGCCGCCCTGGGAGCGACGGCATACTGTCTTGGCGTCATCGGAGACGACCGTAACGGCGATATCCTCAAGGATAGACTCACCAAGACCGACTCTGACATCACAGGACTATTTGAGGCGACCAATCGCCCTACCGTCAGCAAACAGAGGCTTATAGGCCTGGCACAGCATCTGCACCGCCAGCAATTGATTCGAATTGACGAAGAGTCCACCGAGCCGCTCTCGGAGCTATTGGCTCAGAAGATGCTCGGAGCATATGAGCAGAGGCTTTCCGAGGTTGACGTCGTTTGCCTTCAAGACCACGACAAGGGCCTGCTCAGCGATTCGCTCTGCCGCCGGATGATAGAGTTGGCAGTGAAGGCGAACAAGAAAGTCCTTGTCGATCCTTCACCGACAGGCGACTATTCTAAGTACCTCGGCGCAACGGTCATTACGCCGAACCGCAGGGAAACGTCGGCTGCGGTTGGTTTTGAGATAACAGATGCCGAGACGGCAGCCAGGGCAGCAGACGAGCTTTTGCACAGGCTAAAACTTGAAGCAGTGGTGATCACACTCGATAGGGAAGGTGCGTATCTGAAGACACAAGAAACCGGCAGGATGATTCCCACACGGGCGCGAAGCGTCTACGACGTTACCGGAGCCGGTGACATGGTCCTGGCGACGCTGGCGACGAGCCTGGCTGCAGGCTGCGATTGGGAAACTGCCGTTCAGTTATCGAACATCGCCGGCGGGATTGAAGTGGAAAAGTTCGGCGCTGCGACAGTCACCGCCGAAGAGATCGCCGATGAGATCACTGGCCGAAACGCAGGCTCTAACTCAAAGGTGCGCGCCGTCGATTCTCTGGTCCAAGAGCTTGAGCGGCACCGCCAACAGAACAAGACCATAGTCTTCACAAATGGTTGCTTCGACGTGCTGCACAGAGGGCACATCGAATATCTGGGATTCTGCAGGCAGCAGGGTGACATCGTCGTTGTGGGGCTAAACAGCGACAGCTCGGTGAAGACTATCAAAGGCCCCGAGCGGCCGATAAACGACCAAATCGACCGCTCCATCGTCCTGTCAGCCCTGGAAATGGTGGACTACATCAGCATTTTCGATGAGCCTGATCCGCTGAAGCTCATCAAAAAGGTCAAGCCGGATGTTCTGGTCAAGGGTGAAGATTGGGCCGAGAAAGGCGTCGTCGGCCGGGAATTTGTCGAGTCCCGGGGGGGCAGGGTCGCTCTCGCCCGGCTTGTCGAGGGTCGAAGCTCGACCGCGACGATTGAAGAAATGAAGTCACTGGAAGCAAGATCCTGATGGACACTGATGCGAAAGAACATATTGTCGAGGCCATCGAAACACACAAAGAGATGGTCGCAGCGCTTCAGGAAGGCAAGCTCGAAGTAATCGCCGAAATAGCCGATGCAATAACCACTGTACTGGAGCTGGGCGGAACGATCTACCTCTGTGGCAATGGAGGCTCGGCTGCGGATGCTCAGCACATAGCCGGCGAGTTCGTTGGCAGATTCTGCAGGGAGCGAAGGGCGCTGCCGGCGATAGCATTTTCGACAGATACATCGGTACTCACATGTATCGCCAACGATTACGCTTACGACAGAGTCTTTGCAAGGCAGGCCGAGGCGCTGGTTCGAGAGAACGATCTGCTGTGGGCCTTCTCGACAAGCGGCACTTCGGCAAATGTCATCGCCGCCGTCGAGGTGGCTACCGAAAGAGGGGCTCGGGTGATCGCCTTTACCGGCAAGACTGACAGCAAGCTGGAACGAATGGCTGACATCTGCTTTTGCGCCGACGCCCAATCCACGGCGCGGAGCCAGGAGATTCATCAGCTTGCTTATCATATAATATGTGACCTTGTTGAGCTTAGTTTTGCGAACAATTAAATTGGAAATGGATTTCTGAGATTATGTCTGACAAAGCTGTATTCCTGGACCGTGACGATACGTTGATCGAGGACCCGGGCTATATCGACAACCCTGACCAGGTGAAACTGCTTGACGGGGCCGCCGAGGCGCTGATCGAGCTTAAGAACCTCGGGTATAAGCTTGTCGTCGTCACCAATCAATCGGCTGTCGCTCGCGGCATCATCACCGAGAAGGTTCTTGCCGAGATTCACGAGCGCATGAGGCAATTACTGGCGGAAAAAAACGCATATCTGGATGAAATCTACTACTGCCCCTATCATCCGGAAGGTGTAGTGCCCAAGTATCGCAAAGAGAGCAACTACAGAAAGCCAAACCCCGGCATGCTGCTGGAGGCAGCCGACGATATGAACATCGACCTGGGCGATTCGTGGTGTATCGGTAACAGCAGCAGCGATGTGGAGGCTGGCTCGCACGCAGGCTGCAAGACG
>LJTR01000356.1 GCA_001303465.1 Phycisphaerae bacterium SG8_4 | reverse complement strand
CGAAGGGGACGTCATCGAGTTCACGGTAAAGGTCAGCAACCAGTCCGCCGCCCGCCAGACAGGCAAGGTGAGCCTGACGCTGGCCGATGCCCGCACGCTTGAGGGCCGTGACGAGGCGTTGGGCAATCTGTCGCCCGAGCAGATCTTCGACGTGCCCAGTCTGGAATCCCGCACCTACTCGTGGCGGCTGAGTGTGCCTGATGATTGTGACTTCCTTACGTACAAGGCCGTTGGCGCAACAACCCGACTCAGTGACGGCGAGGAGGGATACTTACCCGTATTGAGCCGCCGGATTCTGGTGATCGAATCGTTGCCGCTGCCCATACGAGGTCCGCAGACGAAGGAATTCGAATTCACCAGACTGCTCGAGTCCGACCAGTCGCAGACCCTGCGCAGCGAGCAGGTCTTCAACCGGCTCTATGCCAACAGCCTGGCATCTCACATAGCCGGCGCCGATCCCAAGATCCGGCGCATCTTCGATCAGTGGAAGGCCACGCCGGCCCTCGACAGTCCCCTAGAAAAGAACGAGGACCTCAAGAGCGTCGCACTAGAGGAGACACCCTGGGTCAGACAGGCTATGGCAGAGTCCCAGGCACGCAGAAACGTGGGAATCTTGTTCGACGAGAACCGGCTGACCGACGAAACCTCACGCGCCATGTTCAAGCTAAAGCAGATGCAACGGGACGATGGCCTATGGCCATGGTTCCCGGGCTGCCATGGCAACAACTACATCACACTTTACATCACCACGGGTTTCGGACGTCTGCGCCATCTGGGGGTAAGTCAGCTGGACATCGGTCCGGCGATCAAGGCCCTGAATGCCCTGGATAGATGGATGGACGAGCGATACCGGTGGATCCTCGAACACGGCGACAAAGACGAGAGGCATCTTAGCTCAACGGTGGCGCTCTATCTGTACGGGCGCAGCTTCTTCTTGTCCGACAAGCCTGTGGACTCCCAATACCAGGAGGCCCTCGACTACTGGCTCGGTCAGGCGCGACAATACTGGCTCGATCTCTGGCGCCAATCGCAGGGGCATCTGGCCATTGCCCTCAAACGTTTCGGTGATATGCAGGTCCCCGGCGAGATCATGCAGTCCATCCGAGAGCACAGCGTCACTGACGAGGAACTCGGCATGTACTGGCGCGACCTCGAGCTGAGCTGGTGGTGGTACCGCGCGCCCATCGAGACCCAGGCGCTTATGATCGAGGCCTTCGACGAGGTCTCGGGCGACGTCCAGGCGGTCGAGGATTGCCGAGTCTGGCTGCTCAAACAGAAGCAGACCCAGGATTGGAAGACCACCAAGGCCACGGCCGATGCGATCTATGGATTGCTCCTGAGAGGCACCGATTTTCTCGCCTCCGACGAGCTGGTCGAAGTGGCGCTTGCGGGCCAGTGGATCGTGCCCGAACAGATTGAAGCCGGCACCGGATTCTACGAAGAGCGTTTCTTCCGCGGCGAGATCGAGCCGGCGATGGGCCAAATCACGGTCAAGAAGATCGACGAAGGCGTCAGTTGGGGCAGCGTGCACTGGCAATATCTCGAGGATATGAGCAAGGTTACGCCCTATGAAGGCACACCGCTGCAGCTCAAGAAAACCCTGTTCACCAAGAGCATGACCGCCCAAGGCCAGATGCTGTATCCAGTTGAGGGCCAGCTTGCCGTTGGCGACGAACTGGTCGTGAGGATCGAACTTCGCGTAGATCGTGACATGGAATACGTCCATCTAAAAGACCAGCGGCCCAGCGGCTCCGAGCCGGTCAACGTTCTAAGCGGCTACAGGTATCAGGATGGCCTGGCCTACTACGAGAGTACGCGTGACACCGCCACGCACTTTTTCATCGACCATCTGCCCAAGGGCGTCTACGTCTTCGAGTACAGTACGCGCATCCAGCACAAGGGTCAATACCAGACAGGCATCGCAGCCATCGAGTGCATGTACGCCCCGGAGTTTAACAGTCATTCGGAGAGTTTCGATCTGGACGTCAGGTAGTTGAGGTTGATTCGGCCACTGACGGTATGGTACTATTACTCCAGTACGTGCAAACTTATGCGGCCTGGAGTAATAACGTGCAGCAGATACCGGAATCCTTCGTGCGTGAATTCATAGAAGCAAGCCACGACGTGGCAGCCCGCGGGCTCGTGCGTTGCAGCAGCGGCAACATGTCTCTGCGACTGGATTCGGATCGGATGCTCATCACGACGTCGCGCAGTTGGATGGAAGATCTGTCCGCCGACGATGTCTGCGTGTGTCGAATCTCTGACCAAAGCGCCATGGATGAGAAAAAGCCGAGTGTCGAAATGGGGTTTCACGCCGGCATCCTGCAAGCTCGACCCGATATCAATGTGGTGCTGCATTTTCAGACGCCCTGTGCAACCGCTTTGGCGTCTCGACAAATCGAGGATGTCAACTATTTCGTAATTCCGGAGGTGCCGTTCTACATCGGACCTGTGGCGCGGGTTGGCTACAGCCAGCCCGGCTCGGAGATTCTGGCCAAAGCTGTAACAGATGCCATGGGTGCGCATGATATGGTGACCATAGCCAACCACGGGCAGGTAACCGCAGCAAACAACTTCGCCCACGCGATCCAAAAAGCCTCGTTTTTTGAATTGGCCTGCGAGATCATCGTGCATGGTTCAGGCGAACTGGCTCCGCTGCCCTGCGAGGCCGCACAGCACTTGCTCGACTTGAGAGGCAAGACAGAGCGGAGAAACATCTGATTAAGACGGTGGGCAAACCGAGTCTTCGAGGGTTCTAATTCTTCTGAGACTCTCATTTTTCGCTCAATAGCGAGGGCCAATGGCATTGTGCCCTGGTATCTCAGTCATCCCGGCAATCCAGTGATTCTTCTTGACGGGGAGGCGGCTGATCTGGTATAAGTAGGGCAAGGTGAAGTCCGGGGATTTGAGGTTATCCGGGCAGGATTCTGTTTGTCTTCTTGGCTCTCAAAGGAAGGATGACAGTCTCGGTCCGTGGAGAACTGGTTTTAGCTGGGCTCTTTCTGAAAGCTCCGTCGGCGGCCCTAGAGCGGGCGGTTTTTCGCTTGGCAAAGACGGCGAAGCAGGCGATATTGGTTTTATCGTCGATGCAGCTCCCGATGTACATCGGGACAGTCAGGCGGAAAATGAGCCGCTCGAAGCCAGATCGAGTTTTCAGACAGAGCCTAGGACGGTCTTCTTATGCTAACCCTATTTCTGAAGGAGGACGATTATGTGCAGAAGAATGACTTTTTTGGCAGTCTTGGTGTTCGGGATTGTCGGCAATACGCTGGGACAGCCAACCGGCGAGATCCTGTGGGAGTATTGGTACGACATCCCTGGAACTGGCCTGGGCAGTCTCCGAAATGACCCCCGGTTTCCCGACAGCCCGGACATGACCGAAATGCGGGTCAGTTTTGACTCGGCGCTTGACCCGTGGGACAATTATGGTTGCCGTGCCCTGGGTTACCTTTACGCGCCGGCGGACGGCGATTACGAGTTCTGGGTGTCAGGTGACGACAACTGTGAATTATGGTTAAGTACGAACGAAGATCCGGGCAACGCAATTGAGGTCGCCAGGGTGTCCGGCTGGACCGCGCAATATGAGTGGGGCAAATACCCAGACCAGAAGTCTTCTGCCATCACGCTGGAGGCCGGCAAGAAGTACTACATCGAAGCGTTGATGAAGGAAGGCGGTGGTGGCGACACTCTAACCGTCGGGTGGGGTGGTCCGACCATTGGCGCTGGTCCTGTGATAATCGATGGTCAGTATCTGTCACCGTGGTTAGGATGGTTGAACGCGCATGACCCGGTGCCTGCTAATGGTGGTATGGTTCTGGATACATGGGCGAGCATTGTCTGGGCTCCGGGATACAAGGCGGTCTCGCACGATAAGTACTTCAGCGATAGCTTCGACGATGTGAATGATAGGGCCGAAGGCGCATTCCAAGGCAACCAGACCTCAACGGATTTTAACGTTGGCTTCCCTGGATTTCCTTATCCCGAGGGCCTTGTCCCCGGCACGACCTACTACTGGCGAATCGATGAGGTCGATGACGCAGACCCGGACAGTCCGTGGAAGGGTCCTGTCTGGAGCTTCTCACTTCCGCCCACGACTGCCTTTGATCCCGATCCGGCCAATGGCGCCGAGTATGTAGACCCGAACACGACCTTTACCTGGATGCCAGGTTTCGGCGGCAAGCTGCACACCGTTTATATGGGCACAAAGTTCGACGATGTGAACAATGCTGCAGGCGGCGCCCCGTTGGGACTTCTAACCTATAGTCCCGGCCCGCTCGAATTGGAGAAGGTCTATTACTGGCGTGTCGACGAGTTCGATCCCCCAATCACGTACAAAGGTGACATATGGAGCTTTACGACTCCCGGCGCTGCCGCCAGTCTGCAGCCGGCCAACGGTGCGACGGATGTACAGATGAATGCAACGCTCAACTGGACTGCGGCGACTAGCGCCACCTCGCACGATGTGTACTTTGGTACAGATGAGGATTCCGTGAGGAATGCCACGGCTGCTTCGGCCGAGTTCAAGGGTAACAAGGCATCGGGCAATGAGAGTTATGATCCCGGAAAACTCGCGTGGCACAGCGACTACTACTGGCGCGTCGATGCAGTCTATAGTACAGGCACGGTTAAGGGTCTCGTCTGGAGCTTTACGACAGCCGACTTTATTGGCGTCGATGATTTTGAGTCCTACAATGATATTGACCCCCCTGATCCTGAGAGCAACAGGATATTCGACAAGTGGATAGACGGTTTCGGAACCACGACAAACGGGGCGCTTGTCGGCAACAGCCTTCCGCCCTACGCCGAGACAACTATCATCCACGGCGGCGCCCAGTCGCTTGTTTATGCATATGATAACAACAACAAGACCTCCGAGGCAACCTTGACGCTGGTCCACCCGCGCGACTGGACGGAGGAAGGCGTTACGAAGCTCGTCCTGTGGTTTCGGGGCGAACCGGCCAATGTTGCCGAGCGGATGTTTGTCGCTCTTGACAGTGCGGTGGCCTATCTCGATGACGCGAGCGCAACACAGATGGATTGGTGGAGCCAGTGGGTCATCGACCTGACGGAATTTGCGGGAGTCGACCTCGCCAACGTCAATACTATTACCATTGGCTTCGGCACCAAAGGCAGCCCGGCTGCCGGCGGATCAGGAACAATGTACTTCGACGACATTCGGCTGGTTCGCTAGTGCTTTGTAACAGGAAAATTGATGGGTTAATTCGCCGTACGAGTAGGTCAGGTGCAAGGATGGAACCGGAGGCCTACTGAAGTAGGTCGAGGATTCCTGATCCCGATGCATATCGGGATAGACGGCCTGCTGCTACAAGAAGTACCCATCAAGTTGAGTGTTACACAGCACTAGGTTCTTTGGAAGCTAATTGAGGCAGCAGGTCACTGTGCTGCTGATACGACATGTTTACGAACTCGGGGTCTATGCTGATCGATTCGGCATAGGCCCCGGTTGTTTTGCGCCGAGGGCTGCTCCGAGCCGACTTAAGGCGCGATCTCTGAAAATATGGCCCATGAAGAGAAGTTGTGCCGCAAGTGCAAAAAATGAGAAGGTGAGAGTCAGTTCTACAGAAACCATGGCAGCAAAGATGGAGTGGTTCTCGATCTCCCGAGAGGCGTTCAACTTGGAGATCTATGCTTTCAACGCGTTGTTCAAGATAGTTGTTCTGGTATTCAATCTCGTCCCCTACATTGCGTGTGTGATCATGGGATGAGTCGAAACGTCAATCCCCTGCATGGAAGTTGGGGAAGTCTCCCTTCGAAATCACATGCAGGTGTACTTTGTCGTCGGCGCCAAGAGCCTGGAAGATGGCAAATGCCTCTTGGGCCAAATCAGTGGGTCTTTGCGTCAGCAGCACAAGCCGGAACCTATTGAAATTCTCTTGATTCCTCTTGTCTATGCCGTCCCAGACCAGTTGTGAAATGATTGGATTGAGCGATCCAAGTTCGTCTATTGTCACCACGAAGATCAGCAACTTG
>LJTR01000143.1 GCA_001303465.1 Phycisphaerae bacterium SG8_4 | reverse complement strand
AGCATTTGGAAATCCAATGCGGCCAGGAGAGCAGAGGAATCGCCGAAAAGATAAACAACGCCGGGGCGATATTTGTCGGTTCTTACAGCCCCGTAGCCGTCGGAGATTATTGGGCCGGGCCGAGCCATACTCTGCCCACCGGCACGAGGGCAAAGTTTGCCAGTGCGCTTAGCTGTAATGACTTCCTCAAGTCTATTAGCATCGTCGAATACGACGCAGAAATGCTGGCCGCCAGCGCCGATGACATCATTCGGTTGGCGCAAATTGAAGGGCTCGATGCCCATGGCAAGAGCGTGAAGATCCGCCAGCAGGGGTGAGCCGGCGTCGGCCCTCACACTTCCCAGTTAAGCTTCTCCTGATACCGCCAATAGAATCGGCCGAGCAAGTGTGCGACGACAAACGCCATGTAGATCAGCAGGCAGGAGAACACTGCGCCCAGAATCTTCGCAGCAATTCCCATCTGTCTGGCTTCTTGCGGTGCGCCTATACCTATCAGAGCGAGGGATGCCAGAACGATGCCGCTGACAAGCAATACCAGCCCACAGTATTGGAAGAAGGTACTGAGTATGGAAGCAATCCACAGAAGGGGATTGAAAGCGGACCTGGTGTCAAACATCACGACAGCTAACAAACCCATCGGAAAGAAGAAGACACCGTAGGCCACAAGAGCCCAGAAGATCCTGTCTGTTCTATTGGCATAGGTGAAGTAGAAGGCGGCGGGTAGCACAAAAATGGCATAGCAAGCGCCCAGGTACAGCCACTGTCCGAACATGGTGCCCATATCGGCATCTGCAAAGACTTCCGGAGCCCGGACATGACCGGCGGCACTGTCGCGCACACATTCGGCAAAGTACCAACACATGTAGAAGCCGAGCAGGAGATTTATGATAAGACCCGGGAACAACAATACTAGACCAAATGGTCCGAGTAGCTGCCGTATGAGATGGATTAGAAGCGGTATGCCGATAAAGATCGCAAGATGTGTCAGTCCCGGCGTGCTGGTCGGATAAAGGAATATATCGATGATCCACGGTAGTCTGCGCCCGCTGTCAGATTCGGTTTCTTCTTTAGATGCCTGCTCCTGTTCAAAGGCTTGCTCAGGTGTGCAGGATTGACGTGCCTGCTGATCCTGAAGCTTATATTGCTCCCGGACATCCAGAAGAGTCAAATCATGTGCGGCTGGAACGACAAGCGTATGGCGGCATTTTGGACATTTGCCTTCTTTACCGGCTCGAGTGTGGACAGCGCTGATTCTCTCGCCGCAGTTTTCACAAAGGAAGTTTACGAGAATAGTCTTTTCCGGGACCGTTATCACGCCGCCACATGCCGGGCACCTGGCCCGCTTGCCCGCATGCTCGTCCTTAGCCCCGATCTTGTGACCACAGTTGTCGCAGCTAAACTTAAGCATGGTGTTTGCTGCCCTGCACTTTCGACTCACATGCCGCCGACTCAAGCCCGGCGGTCATCCTATGTTCAAGAGCTGCAGCACAGATGCGTTCCATCAGACAAGACGCCCGGCGTTCGGACTTTCTTCAGGAAGAATCGTCAGCGAGCGCGAATCTCCGGGAAATCTGCCTGCTGAGAAGGCCGGTCAACCGCCCAGTTTTTCCTTTATAAACTCGGCGGCTCGCCCGAGCGCATCGCCTATCTTCGCAGGATTCTTGCCGCCGGCCTGGGCCATCTGCGGCCGGCCTCCACCTCCTCCGTCCACTATGGGGGCAATCTCCCTGACGATCTCGCCCGCCTTCAGGCCCTTGGCGATCAAATCATCGGTGACACCGGCAAGAAGCGTTGCCTTGCCGTTATCATCGAAGCCGAAAACGATCACCGCGGATTTCGCCTTCTTCTTGAGCATATCGACAGCTTCCCTCGCCTGCTCCACCGTGGCTGCCGAGAATTGATGTGTGATTATAGAGGTCTCGCCGATCTTCTCGCAATTGCCAAGAAGCTGCCTCGCCTCGGCCATAGCGTCCGAGCCAGACTTGCGGGCGGCCGCCTTGAGCTGCTTGGACAGCTTCTTATTGTCCTCGATCAACTGGCCCACCCTCTCGACGAGCGACTCGGATTGGACCTTCAGTACTGCCGACAGCTCATCGACAACATCTCTGGCCTGTTCGAGATAGTCGGTCAGCGCCGAGCCCGTCAGCGCCGTGATTCTGCGCACACCGGCGGAGATACTCTCCTCCTTTACAATCTTGAAGCCGCCTATCGAGCCGAGCCTATCCACATGTGTGCCGCCACAAAACTCCCGGCTGAAAGCCTCGTTAATCGAATCCTTATCTTTGGCGCCGACAGCAACCACGCGGACCTGATCCCCGTACTTCTCGCCGAACAATGCCATCGCGCCGAGCTGTTTGGCCTGATCTATAGGCATCACCGTCCAGGAGACAGGCAGATCAGCAGCGATCTTTTCTTTCACCAGGTTTTCCGCCTTCTTCAACTGCTCTGCGGCGGGCGCCTTGTGATACGTGAAGTCGAATCTCAAATAGTCCGGACCCACAAAGCTGCCCTGCTGGATAACCGAGTCACCCAGCACCTGTTGCAGCGCCCACTGGAGCAGGTGAGTCGCCGTGTGGTTCTTCTTTATGGAGTCTCTGTCCCTGCTGACGATTGCCTGTACGGCCTGGCCCACATCGAAAGTGCCCTCGGCAACCTTACCCTGGTGGACGATGCAGTTGGCGATCTTTGTTGTGTTCTCCACGACAAACTCGGCCGTGTCCGTTCGGATGATTCCGCAATCGCCGACCTGGCCGCCCGCCTCGGCATAAAAACACGTCTTATCGAGAACGATCCCGACCTGAGTTCCGGCTTCAATCCGCCCCTCGCTGTTGAAACCACCGTCATCAATCACACCGACTACCACAGCTTCGCATCGGTCGGCGTGATACTTGTGCAGGTCTTCGGTCTCAGGCAAAACCTCGACGCTGACCCTGTCCATTATTGACAGTGAATCCCTAGCCGAAGCCGCCCTCGCTCTCTGTCGCTGCTCTTCCATCAACTCGGCAAACTTCTCTCTGTCGACTTTCAACCTGCGCTCCTGTGCCATCAGTTCGGTCAAGTCCAGCGGAAAGCCGTACGTGTCGTAAAGCTGGAAGGCATCCTCGCCGCCGATGATTTTGTCCTTCGATTTCAGCGCCCGTTTGGCGGCCGTGTTGAAGATTTCGATGCCTCTGTCGAGCGTCCTGCCAAAGCTTGCCTCTTCGGATTCGATCACTCTTGAGACGTAATCCGCCCGCTCTCTTATCTCGCCGAATGCATCCCCCAGAAAATCGACGACTACCGGCACGAGTTTGTATATAAAAGGCTCGTGCATTGCCAATTCTCTGCCGAACCGCGAAGCCCGACGCAGGATTCGGCGAATCACGTATCCTCTGCCCTCGTTGGAAGGCGCAGCGCCGTCGGTTATCGCAAAGACAAGGGCACGGACGTGATCGGCTATCACTCTAAAGGCGTTATCTGTCTTGTTGCCGAGTTGTGAGGTGTACTCATATCCCGTCAATTCCGCCGTAGCATCGATAATGGGCATGAACAGGTCAGTGTCGTAGTTGCTTGCCTTGTTTTGCATCACCGCGACGATTCGCTCCAGCCCTGCGCCGGTGTCGACGTATTTGGCTTTCAGCGGTGTCAGAACACCACCGCTCTGACGGTTGAACTGTATGAAGACGAGATTCCACAATTCGATGTATCTTGCGCAGCCTGCGTTGACCCGGCACTGATGGGTCGGGATATGTTTCATGTCACATCTATCGGGGCCGAGGTCGATGTGCACTTCGCTGCATGGACCGCAGGGGCCTGTGTCGCCCATTTCCCAGAAATTATCTTTCTTGCCGCACGCCAGGACTCTTTCGGCAGACAGCGGTGTCACTTTGAGCCACAGTTCCGCGGCCTCCTTGTCTTTCGGCAGGCCGTCGGCCTCGTCGCCTGCAAAAACCGTTGCCCACAGTCGGTCGGGGTCGATGCCCCAGACTTCGGTAAGAAGTTCCCAGGCCCACTCGATGGCCTCGGCCTTGAAATAATCGTCGAACGACCAGTTGCCCAACATCTCGAAAAAAGTGTGATGGTATGTGTCCTTGCCGACTTCTTCCAGGTCGTTGTGTTTGCCGCTGACGCGCAGACACTTCTGGCTGTTGGCCACCCGCGGGTACTGGGCCGCCGCCAATCCCAGGAAGACGTCCTTGAACTGGTTCATTCCTGCGTTGGCAAACAGCAGGGTATCGTCATCACGCGGGACTATGGGCGAACTGGCGACGAATTCGTGCCCTTTGCCCTTGAAAAAATCGACGAACTCACTTCTCAGTTGCTTTGCAGTTTTCATCTCGTATCTTGTATTCTGGTGCTCCTGATTGAAAACTCCCGTTCTTGCGCGGGTAAGCCGCTTTACAATAACATGTTATGGTTTTGCTCGCGCGAATTTACTACCCTCAAGGGTATCTCTATGTTACTGGATGCTCACCAAGACGCACTTCGCACATCACACAAGGCCTTTGGCGACGAGGATTTTGTGTTTTATCTCTTCCGACATCGCAGCCCGCGGCCAAATCGAGCAGGTCCCCCTCGTAGCTGATTCCGCTGTCGAACATAATATCGAACTCGGTATCGCGGAAGGGCGGTGCTATCTTGTTCTTCACCACCCTGGCCCTGACCCGCGAGCCTATGGCGCCGTTGCTGTCTTTTATGGTCGTTATTCGTCTCAGGTCGAGCCGCACGGAGCTGTAAAACTTCAGAGCCCTGCCGCCGGTCGTGGTCTCCGGATTGCCGAACATGACGCCGATTTTCATACGGATTTGATTTATGAAAATGAGGGCCGTCTTGCTCTTTCCAATAATGGCGGTAAGTTTGCGCATCGCCTGACTCATCAATCTGGCTTGAAGTCCCATGTGGCTGTCGCCCATCTCGCCTTCGATCTCTGCCTTCGGCGTCAGCGCAGCAACCGAGTCGACGACTATGACATCCAAGGAATTGGAGTTTACCAACATCTCGACGATGTCAAGCGCCTGCTCGCCCGTATCCGGCTGGCTGACGAGCATGGCGCTGACGTCGACGCCCAACCTTTTGGCCCAGGTAGTGTCCAGGGCGTGCTCGGCGTCGATAAACGCAGCCACACCGCCGGCGCGCTGGGCGTTGGCGATAACGTGAAGCGCGAGAGTCGTCTTGCCCGAAGATTCCGGCCCGTAGAGTTCGGTGATTCTGCCACGCGGGATACCCCTGCCGCCGAGTGCTATGTCCAGAGATATCGAGCCGGTGTCGATGCCTTCGATCTTGGCATACAGATGCTCGTCCATCTGCATGATGGAGCCTTGGCCGTACTGCTTTTCGATCTGCGAAATCACACGTTGCAGGGCATCCTGGCTGCCGGTTGCTTTCGGTTTTGTCGCAACTTTCTTCGTTTTTCCCATTTCTGCTTTCTCCTATATGGTAGCTCGCCTGAAGTCTTACGTTCTTCACATCATAAAAGAGGGTAATTTCCCAGCGCTGCATAAATCGGGCCTTGCGGCGTCAGCTCGCTTTCGTACACCGTGACCGAATCAGCCCGCAAGGTGCCAAGCTCATAGCCCTGGTATTGCCCGCTGACCTGGGCCAGCTTGACGCCTGCTTGGGCGTTTCTTATCCGGCACAGAGTCAGGTGCGCCGAGAACTTCCGGGCCTCTCTGGGCCAGCCGGCGCCGTCCAACTGCTGCCCGAGATCTTCCTGCAGTCGCAACAGCCTGTCGTTGTCCAGTCCTGCGCCTATCCATAACACCCTGGCACTTCTTCCGCCAAAATAGCCGACCGATTCGACATCCAGATCGAATTTCTTGTGCCTGCTCGCAACTTCCTTTGTTATGTTACATACCTCGACGACCTGCTCGTCTTTGATCTCGCCAAGAAACTTCAACGTCAGATGCGTCAGATCGGGGCGCACCCACTTGACGTCGCCCTTTCTAATGTCAACCTTCTTGCGCAACTCGTCCTGCAGATTGCCTAGGCCCCTTCTGATTGTCTCGTCGATATCTATCGCTATAAAGCATCGCATTGCAGAGTCAAACCGCTAAAATCGTGTCATGTTTCTCAGCACCTGAAATCTCTTGTTCACACTGCTTCTCTTTGTGAGAGTCAAACCACTCAGTGAGAAATCACCGATCGAAAAGGAGGAGACGACCGTTCCGTAGGCAACCGCCGTCTTCAAAGTCTCGAAATCGGTGTTGTCGCTCTTTGCAAGATAGCCCATGAATCCGCCTGCGAAACAGTCGCCCGCTCCGGTGGGGTCCTTGACGTCGGCGGCCGGAAAGGCAGGCAGAATAAACGTATCGCCGTCAGTGTTGCACATCATCGAGCCTGATGCGCCCTTCTTGATGACGACGACACTGGGGCCCATATACAACATTTTCTTTGCCGCTCTGGCCAGGTTGTGGTCGTCGGCCAGCATTCTTGCCTCGTCTTCGTTTATTACGAGGCAGTTAATCTTCTTAAGCAGCGCATCCAGATCATCCCGATGCTCGGCAATCCACAGGTTCATCGTATCGGCGGCCACGAAGACCGGCGCGTCGACCTGCTCGAGCAGTTGGTGCTGAAGCGCCGGCGCTGTGTTTGCAAGGAAAAGAAATCTACTGTCCTTGAACGCAACAGGCACCTTGGGCGGTGCTTCTGCCAGGACATTGAGCTCCACGTAGTCTGTAGTCCTTTCGTCCAGGTTGTCGCTGTATGTGCCGGTCCAGCGGAACGTCTTGCTCTCTTGTCGCACTTCCAGACCTGTCAGATCGACGTCCTTACCGGCAAAAACCTCGGCCAGATCAAACGGGCAATCCGAGCCGATAACGCCTACGAACCTGACCGGCGAAAAAAGGCTCGCCGCCATGCTGAAATAGACCGCTGAGCCGCCGAGACAATCCTTGCTGACACCGTAGGGCGTCTTAACCGTGTCAATTCCTATAGAGCCTGTTACAAGTAGTGACATATCTATGCTTGCTCCCCGTTAATGTGCGATCCAAATTCCCTCAGTGTATTTTCAATTCTTGCCAGGACGTTCTCTTTGCCCAGCATTTCAACCGAATCGAAGATCGGCAGGCTGATAGTAGTCCCGCAGACAGCCACGCGCAAGGGCTGAGCGACTTTGCCGAGACCAACCTGCTTTTCCTCGGCCAATGAGCGGAGCATGTTCTCTATAGCCTGCTCTGTGAGTCCATTCATTGCAGCGAGCTTGTCGCGGACAATTGCCAAGACGCCCAGACCATCGTTCTTGAACAAGACTTTCCTGACTGCTTTTCTGTCGTATTCAATATCATCGTTGTCCAGAAACAGAAATCTGCACTTGCGCTCGATATCAGCCAGCGTACGCGCCCCTTCACAGAGTTTGACGATTCTTGAAAGGAGCTGATCATCCGCCACAGCCACCGGTGACTCGACCTCTTCGAGATAACTTTTGAAATGCCTCAGGAGGCTCTCGCCTGGGACCAGCCGGGCGTGTTCGGTGTTGAAGGCCAGAAGCTTCTGGCGGTCGAACAGGCTGTTGGCTTTTGTCAGCCGCCCAAGATCAAAGGCCTCGATCAGTTCGTCGAGCACCATGATTTCGCGGTTGTCACCGGGATTCCAGCCCAGCAGTGCAAGGAAATTCACCATCGCCTCAGGTAGATAACCGCTCTTGAAAAAGTCAACTATGTTGATCTCCGGCAGGGCCACGCCAAGATACTGAGCCATCGCGTCAACGATCGGCATGTCCGGCGTGGTCTTGCCCTTGATGAAGGAATCAAGTTCGCCGCGAGTGATATCGCCTGCTTCGGCAACCCTGTCGAGGTCGATCTCCTGCGAGGCTTTGATAGCCGTGCGAAGTGTCTTAGGGCGTTCGCGCTTGGAGAGTTTGCCGCCGGTGTCACTGACGGTGACGGACATGTGGGCGTATTTGGGCAGCGGGGCATCCGGAAACAGGGCCTGCCATAGCGCCTGCTGGCCGGGCGTATTGTTGAGATGTTCCTGGCCGCGGATTATGTGCGTGACATTCATCAAACGGTCGTCGACCACACAGGCAAAATTGTACGTGGGAAAGCCGTCGCTTTTTTGTATGATAAAATCGCCGATCTCGCCGGCAGCAAAGGTGATTGCGCCGCGTACAAGGTCCTGCACGACCACAGGTTCATGCGGTGCGGCAAAACGAACTGTCACAGGCCGGCCCTCAGCGCGGGCCTTCTCGGCATCTTCGGTGCCGGGGAACTCTGCCGGGCGCCGATAGACAAAACCCTGTTTCTGCGCCTCGGCTTGCTTGCGGAGCACATCAAGCTCCTCAGCCGTCTCGAAGCAGTAATAGGCTTGTCTTCTGTCGAGCAATTCCTTTATGTATTTATCGTAAATATCTCTTCGCTGGGATTGAAGATAGGGCCCATTGTCTCCGCCGGCCTCAGGGCCTTCGTCCCACTGTATCCCGAGCCATCTCAGGTCGTCCATGACCTGCCGTGCGGCGGTCGGAGTATTTCGTTTCTGGTCCGTGTCTTCGATGCGGAGTATGAAAGTACCGCCAGTGCGCCGCGCCCAGAGCCAGTTGAAAAGGGCCGTCCGGGCGCCGCCTACGTGCAGATAGCCCGTCGGCGACGGTGCAAAACGCGTTACTACCTTCTCCTGCATAGTCCAAGAAATCCTCATTCACAGCGGAAAAAACGAGAAAACAATTAGGATAGGCCGCACAGGAGATATTGTCAAGTCCCAGGACAATCCGGGTGCAGAAAAATCAAAGTGCAAAATGCAACAAGATTGACGAATTAACCGCCGAGATCGCGGAGATCGCAGAGAAACAACCAAAGTAAGGACTCTCTCCGGTCTCTGCGTGTTCGGCGGTAAAACAGAACTGATTCTTGATCTTTACATTTTCTCAAGCCCCAGACAAGCTGGGCCTGCACCGAGTCAATCAGTGCAGGCCCTGAATTACTGCAAGAGAAATTCAAAAATCAAAATGTAAAATGCAAAATTAAGGAAGTCATCCGCCTGCGGCGGATTCCACTATTTTGATATTTGATCTTTGATTTCTACATTTTCTTATCTTACCGAATCAGCCCAATTTCGTCAAAGTACATTGTTCCCGTGCCTCCGGCAGCCGGGGCGTTCTTGGTGCCGATGCCGATAGTGATCGAATTTACATTCGCAAGGTCCACGCCGAACGTTGCCAGGTCGATGACCCACTCGTTCCATCCGGAAAGCTGGGTTGCAGAGGCATCGTCATGGTACACGACGGCTGTGCCGTTGAGAGCCACAAAGATTCTGTCAGCGGCATTGCCTGATCCGCCTCTGAACCAAAGCGATAGCTTGGTGACGCCTTCGGCGGTCCAGTCCCCTTTGGCCACCGTCAAAGTTGCCTCGGAGGTCTTGCCGGCATTGTCGTACGCGTATACCATCGACTGGTTGCCGCTCTGTACGACACCCTGCTCGGCGTAGGGTGGCAGATCGTTGCCGACCAGCGCGCCGTTTGTCGTTGTACCAAAGCCGTCGATCCAACTGTCGAATATCCTGTTACTGCCGGCGTTGGGCGGATCAATGTTGTTGTAAGACTCGAAGTTGTCCACGATCAAATAGTCCGTCACCGTGAACTTCCAGATCGTTCCGGCATTGACGGTCCCGCCGGCCTCGATTTCATCGATGCGCCAATAGTAGTCGCCGCCACCGAATTCTACGAGCCCTGCCAGAGACAGGCTTGTCCCGGTCTGATTGCCCTGGAACTCGGGTGCACTATTGTCGGCGCCGGCGACAGCATCTCTATCGGTGCCGAAGTACACGTCGTGCGAGGAGGCCGTGTTGCCCCGCGACCAGCTCAACGAGCTTATGTCGCGGATATCCAGCAACGCGTCGCGGTCAGGCACGGGGTTGCCGGCCATCTTCGTGTTGCCAAGCATCACTTCTGCTATCTCAGCGTCTGTCAGTGCTCTGCTGTAAACCCGCACGTCGTCGATCTTACCATGGAAGTATCTGTCGTCGAGGTGGCCGTACTGTCTGCCTATATGGAAGAAATCCGCACTTGGAACGAAATCCGTCATTGTCGTCTCGCTCTGCATGACCCCGTCCACATAGAGCATGTTGGTTCGGCCCTCACGAACACCTGTGACGTGGTGCCAGTTGGTGTCCGTGTACAGCGCGTCGCTGCTGGCCCAGCCATTGA
>LJTR01000355.1 GCA_001303465.1 Phycisphaerae bacterium SG8_4 | reverse complement strand
AGATCGCCCCCGACGTCGAAACAGGGAATGTAAGTGGCGGCAATGTCCAGACCGGGCACCTGCGGGGCCTTTTCCGGGATCATCCTGCGCTGAATCACGCCGGCCAGCCTCATTTGCTCGGCCATGCGTGCCCCATCGATCGCCTTGGCATACAGCCTGGCATTGGTGATCGCGACCGCGCACTGCGACGCCACGGCCCTTGCGAGATTGATGTCGTCTTCGAGAAAGTGCTTGGGTCTGGGGCTGTAGAGCCTGAGCACACCCATATCCCGGCCCTTGAATTGCATCGCGACTGTGAGCTGGCTGACGAGCCCCTCCTTGATCGTGGCCTCTTTGTACTTGACCCTGTCGTCGACGCGCACGTCGTCCAGGACGACGGCCTCGCCGGCGAAGGCGGCCTTGATAACTGTGTCGTTCTTGGACACCTCGCCTTTGTTGCGGTATTCTTCACTGAGCCCATAGGTGCTGCGCATCTTCAAATCGCCCGCCTCTTCATCCAGCAAACGAATCGAACATGCCTTGACCCCGATGATCTTCACAGCCGCCTCGGCCAGCCTGTCTAGTACTTCTTGAAGCGAGAACTCCCCGGCTACCAGCGTCGTGAGCTGAAAGATCTGCTCGTCTCTTTTCACTTGTTGCTTGGTCTTATTCACCATCGTTCGGTCACAGTCCCAAATGGACGGGATTATACCCGACTTGGGGCCTGCGGTGAACCCTAAATTGGCACATTGCCTGCTTGCAGGACACAGGAACATGGATTAGCATATTGCCGTAATGGCGCGCAGACCAATAGTCAATAGTAAATCGCAAATAGTAAATCGCGAATGGTTGCAAGGCACATAATCTTCAGCGGCACGGTCCAGGGCGTGGGCTTCAGGTTCACCGCTCACCGGATGGCCGCCCGGCATCAGTTGACCGGCTACGTCCGCAATCTCAGCGACGGCACAGTGGAGATGCTCGCCCAGGGATCGGCCGGAGATATAGAGGATTGCATAAGAGATATTCAACAATCCCTGATCGGCCACATCCGAGAGATCAAAACCGAAGAAGCCCCGCCCAACCCGAGATACGCAGACTTCAGAATAACCTTCTGAATGCACCACATAATCCGAGACTATCCCCTTAGATGTCGGACGGCACCGCATTTGTAGCACTCGGTAATGTTCGCTTCTTTGTCGGGTTTCGCATCTGCAAATGAATGAAAGAAACTGGCTTTTCGCTGTTGTTATCAGTACAATATTTCTTAA
The DNA here is from genome assembly GCA_001303465.1 of Phycisphaerae bacterium SG8_4. GTDB lineage: Bacteria > Planctomycetota > Phycisphaerae > Sedimentisphaerales > Anaerobacaceae > SG8-4. The sequence goes on along the minus strand of LJTR01000355.1, from coordinate 4,354 downwards.
AGGTGGAATATGGGAAAAATTGGAATTACATTACCGCAGAAAGAAATAGAGGATTTTTGCGTCCAATGGAAAATATCAGAGATGGCTTTATTCGGGTCTGTTCTCTCTGACGAATTTCGTTCCGATAGCGATATCGATGTTCTTGTTAGTTTCAAAAACGATGCTGGATGGGGACTGTTCGATTTTGTGGATATGATTGATGAGCTCACGGCTATTTTTGGGCGAAAGGTCGATCTAGTCGAAAAAGATTCTTTGAGAAATCCATTTCGCAGACAGGCAATACTCGCCGGCAATGAGGTAATATATGCAGCCTGACCAAAGAGATGCCGCATATTTGTGGGACATGCTCGATTCAGCCAGGGCTGTAAAACAGCTGAGTTCCGGCCTGGATTTCACCCAATATTCAAATGACCGAAGGACACAACTTGCAGTCGAACGGTCTTTGGAGATTATTGGGGAAGCGGCAGGCAGGGTATCGGCCTCGTTCCGCAGCGATCATCCTGAAATCCCGTGGCGACAGATTATCGGCCAGCGCAACGTGCTGATTCACGAATACGGCGAAATCAAGCAGGAGCGAATCTGGAAGGCAGTCAGAGACAACATCCCGCAGTTGGTTGAGTTGCTGAAACCTCATGTCTGAATGCCAAATAGGGCAAACCAGGTAATGCGATGATGCTGGTTTCGTGAAGCACGAGATTCCGATGAGAGGCAATAACATGGACATACCAATTGTGTCTACCGTGAGCATAAGAGAATCTGGTTTTGATGAGTACTGGCTGCAAGATCAAATATACGGGAATCCTACGTGTCTTGGCCTTGGTGATTTACTATTCTCCCAGATGCCGGATGACGCCGAGTTTGCGGGGCGTTACGAGATCGGCCTTTCTGGTTGGCTCGCCTTCTTTAACAGCGTAATCGATATCCATAATTTCCACAAACTCTGCGGTGTATTCTTTGAGCACGCCACAATACTCGAATATCTTTTCGGCCTTGATCAGTTCGAGAACGACCTTGTGGCCTATGTACCTTTCCAGCAGAGGCTCGAAGGACGTTCCCGCCGAGCCCATCAGTTCCAGTTTCATCTGGGAGACGTACTTGTCCTGTGTAGTGAGAACCTTGCCCGCCGGCGATGCTTTCTTGGCCTGGTTGATCACTAGATTGACAATCTCAACGATCGAATCTCGAACGGTTCGAAAGACATTGAGTGTTTTCCTCTTCAACCTGCGCCACGGCCCGGGATGATATGTTCGCTCGAGTTCCTTGTCTCTTTGGGCCTTGTTGCGCTCGCTCAGTTGATCGTGGAAACGAATCACCGCTGTGATGATCGGATACTCGAATTTGTACAGGATGTAGCTCGCCTCCTCGTGTCCGTCTGAATCCTGTTTCTTTTCCGGATAGACAAATTCGAGCCCGGTGTTCTCCACCCGCAGCGTGCCCCATATCGTCTTGCCCGACGTATCCTCGAGCGTCACCATGTAATTCTCGAAGTCTCTGAGGCACTTGTCGCGACTTCTCTTCCTTACAAAAACCCCGACAGCCGTAGCAAGGACGATAAAGATGATAGTGATGGCGGTATAGGGAATCTCCATTCCGCCTATAGTCTGGGCAAATACAAATGTATAAGGCATAACGCTTCTCTAGACCTGAGCCAATAGAACAACATAGTTTTTGCCGTAGACCCTAGCACACTTCGGGCAGGTCGTATAGAAGAAGTACATCTTCTGCATCTGCCGGGCTTTATCCCTGACGTAGTCCGTCATGGCCTTGGCCCACTTGCCGGCGTTCTTGTACGGTCCCTCGAATACCTTGGTCAGGAAAGTCCCGGATATCCTGACCATCTCGGAGTCGGGAACCTCCTTCGAGACCGCAATGTAGACGTCGGATCCCCAGAGGGATTTCTCATCCGAGAGCAGGAGCGGCTCGGGCGCCAACGCCTCGGCCTTCTGAATCTTCTCCATGTTCCTGATCATTACCTTTCCGAAGTTCAGCGGAATGTGCAGGAAGCTCGTGACGTGGTCTTTAACGAACAACTTGTCTTCGAACGTCACTTCCTTCTCGTCCCAGGGCTCGGGATTAAACCTCGGACAACAACCCGTCTCAGAATTTTCGTAAAGCTTGTCCATAGCCATAACCTCACTTTCTCTCGGCTAGAAGATCCTTTATTACCTTCGCCAATCGCTTTATTCCTTCTTCGATTTCGTCTCCATCGGAGTTCGAGAAGTTCAGCCTTAGTGTGTTCTTGCCGCCGTCGTCGACGTAGAAGGCGCTTCCGGGCACAAATGCCACGTTTTCTCCGCCGGCCAGATCGAACAGGCGCAGCGACGAGACGCCTTCGGGCAGCGTCACCCACAGGAACATCCCTCCTTCGGGTCTGGTGAATGCGACTTCTTCGGGAAAGTGTTTCTCTATGCTCGATACCATCTGGTCTCTTTGATTTCTGTAGATTTCTCTTACCTTGGCAATATGCTCGTCGATATCGTGATCGCAGAGGTACTGGTAGACGATCCTCTGTGAAAGGTAATTCGAATGCAGATCCGAGGCCTGCTTGGCGACGATTACCTTTTCCATCACATCTTCCGGCGCGCAGATCCATCCGAGCCTCAGTCCCGGCGCGACAATTTTTGAGAACGAGCCCAGCAATATCACATTCCCGGGGAGGTAATTGCTAAGCGAAGGCAGGTCTTCCCCCGCGAATCTCAACTCGCCGTATGGGTCGTCCTCGACCAGAATCGTCTCGCGATCTTTGAATATCTCGGCGAGTTCGAGCCGTTTCTGCTTCGAATAGGTTATGCCCGACGGATTCTGGAAGTTCACGACTGTGTGAAACAGTTTTATTTCATTCATATCCAGGGCTTTTTCGAGCAGGTCAGTGTCTATCCCGTCTTGTTGCAGCGGCACGGGAATGAACATCGGCTCGAAAATTGAAAGTGCCTGGATAGCGCCGAGATACCCCGGGCGCTCGATGGCTACGCGATCGCCGACGTTCAGGAACACTTTGGCGATCAGATCCAGAGCCTGCTGCGAACCATTTGTGATCAATATCTCGTCGGGGTCTACTTCCAATCCCTTCCTTTCAGAATACCGCTCGGCAATGTACTCCCTCAAGGGCAAGTAGCCCTCGGTCGTGCTGTACTGAAGCACGTTCCGACCGTCTTCGGCCAATACCTTGGTAGCCACGTCGGCAAGATCCTTGACTGCGAAGGACTGCGGACTCGGCAGCCCGCCGGCAAATGATATTACCTTCGGATCAGCGGTGACCTTCAGGATTTCCCTGATGAACGATTTGTGGACGTTAGCCATTCTGTTTGCAAATAGATTGTTCATGTGTCGTTCCTGCAAATTGCACCCTACGGCTGCGCTACGTGTGAGGCGGTTCTCTCTCTGAAATCACCTATGGCAATCGCCCAGTCGGAGCGGTAGGGGGCCTCCCAAATAACCTTCTCGTCCGCCAACGGACCAATTGGGATTTCCTTGTATTCCTTCTTCGTGTCCACGGCAATCGCCCGTTGCTCGCCCGGCATTTCAGACAGATCCATGCGAATCAACCGAGCGTCTTCATTGTAGAAGACGCAATTCTCGTTCAAATCATCCGACAGCACGTACGCGCCCTTGCTCAGTCTGTTAGCCCTTTGCATGTCCAGCCTGAAGCGATTGTTCGTGTGCCAGAACGTGTAATGCGTCCGCAACTGCACCGGGTTCGGATATGGGTGTGGGCTATCGGGATAGAATCCGAAAAAGCCTCCCATGCCGCCGGCCATTGTCTCCCACCAGAGCAGTCGTCGCGTGCCGTCCATGTCGAGGTTGAAGCCTTCGCGCTTGTAGCTGTGCCTTTCCTCGTACAAGTGAGGCCGCGTCAAATCTCCATCCATATCTTCGGCGATTTCCTCGTAGTCGGCCGGTCCGTGCCGCGTTGCCGTCAGCGCCACGTTGCGCCCGAATCCGTCGTAGGAGTTGAGATTGGAAGGCCCTTCGAGCAAGTGCCCTCTCGCGCACAACAGGTGCTGCCAACCGAAATGCTCGTGCAGGTACGCGGCCCAGTTGTTCAACTGCTTCGTGTTCGTCCACTCATGCAAGTCGAATCCGTACCCCATCGTCCAGCCTGGCAACGGGCCAAGCCTCGCAGCGATATAGCGCTGCAGACGCCTATCGGCTCTGCCATTGATGCCGCCGGGAACGCCCCTTGGCGTCCATTTGCGCGCCTCGTCCCCCCAGGCCCAGATATGAACGCGCCCTCCGGATGCGTGGACTGTCCCAATGATCGTCTCCAGCACTCGAAAAGCCGACGGGTCCGGATTCTCACTGTTGTGCTTATTGTGCTCTCTGACCCCGAGCTTGAACCAATTGTTGTTGACAT
>LJTR01000354.1 GCA_001303465.1 Phycisphaerae bacterium SG8_4 | reverse complement strand
ACTCTGTGATCTTGCTCGATGAGATTGAAAAGGCCCATCCGGATGTCTTCAATGTCCTGCTCCAGGTCTTCGATGAGGGGCGTCTGACCGACGGCAAGGGAAAGACTGTCGATTTCAAGAACACTGTTATCATCATGACCAGCAACATCGCAAGCCAACAAATACAGCAGCTCACCGCCGAAGCCGGTGCCGAATGGGAGATCGAGGCACACGTAAAAGACGCGCTCAAGCAGCTCTTCAAGCCCGAGTTCCTCAATCGCATCGACGAGATAGTTGTCTTCCACATGCTCGCCAGGGACGACCTGCGGAAGATTGTTGACATCCAGCTCGACCTGCTGGCCCAGCGTTTGAACGCTCGCAACATAGAGGTCGAATTCACCGATGACGCCCGCGAGCAGATCATGGATGAGGGCTATGATCCGGCCTTTGGCGCAAGGCCTTTGAAACGCACGATTCAGCAGCGGCTGGAGAACGCACTGGCCGGTGAGCTCTTAGCCGGCAAATTCGCCGACGGAGACAAGATCAAAATTGACGCCAATGCTCACAAATTCACTTTCGAGAAGACTGAGTAAGAAAGAATGGCGTATCAACGTCCTACCGTTGAATCCACTGTAGAGTATGTACAGGCCTGAGTTGTTCCGTGCAAATCCATTTTTGAGAAGACTGAGATTGCACAGAAAAAACTGTGCGAACACCCTTAACTATGACGTTTTGATTGTGTATGCTATGAGACACATTGAATTTTTTACTATGGTTAGGAGTGCTTCTCGATGAATCGCAGGGGATTTATCAAATCCATTGGTCTTGGAACGGCGGCATTCGCGCTGGGTGAATTCGAACCTAAGGTCATAGGACGCAGTTCACCAGTGAAGAATGTGGCATCCAAACCCAATTTTATCTTCATCCTCGCCGACGATTTCGGCTGGTCTCAATTGGGCTGCTACGGCAGTGATTTCTATGAGACGCCGAATATCGACAGGCTCGCGCGCCAGGGCATGAAGTTTACCGATGCGTATGCGGCGTGCCCCGTCTGTTCGCCGACGCGCGCCAGCATCATGACGGGCCGGTATCCGGCTCGATTGCACCTGACCGATTTTATCGCAGGCGGCAACTACCCATACGAGAAATACAGGCAGCCCGAATGGCAGAAGTATCTGCCGCTGGAGGAAGTGACAATCGCAGAGGTCCTCAAGTCCGCGGGCTACGCGACAGCCAGCTTCGGAAAGTGGCACCTCAGTACCACCAAGAAGCCGCCCGGTAGCCTGCCGTACAATCCAGACAAGCAGGGTTTCGACGAATCGTTCGTCACCTACAAGCCGTCCTCCAAAAGCGACCCGGAGCGTGACGCTCATAACGTGGAGGCAATTACGCAAAGGTCTCTGGACTTCCTTGACAGACATAGGGACTGCCCCTTCTTTCTCTATGTCACGCACAACACCATCCATGCCCCCGTGCTGGGCAAGAAGAAGCTGCTAGAGAAATACAAGAACAAGCGCGGCTCGGACCTGCCGCAGAACAACCCTGTCCTCGGAGCGATGATCGAGGAACTCGACACAAGTGTCGGTAAACTCATGAAGAAGCTGGACGAACTGAAAATCGCCGACAAGACCATTGTCGTCTTCTTCGGCGATAACGGCGGTTTGGAGCGAGATGCCAAACAAACGCCCCTGCGGAGCGGCAAGGCAAATCTCTACGAAGGTGGCATCAGAGAACCACTCATCGTCCGCTGGCCGCCCGTCGTGACGCCGGGCAGCGCATGCAGCGAACCGGTCATCAGCGTGGACTTCTTCCCGACATTCGTTGAGATCCTCGGCTTGGCCGGTGAGGCGAAAAGCCCAGTCGACGGCGTGAGCCTGCTGCGGCTATTGAGACAGAGAGGCACGCTGAGCCGCCGGGCCATTTACTGGCACTATCCGCACTATCACAGCAGCAGTATCGGCCCTTGCGGAGCCATCCGCGCCGGCGACTACAAGCTGATCGAATGGTTCGACGAGACCATCTGCGGCCGCGGCAGCGAACTGGAACTCTACAATCTCAGACAAGACATAGGCGAGCGAAACAACCTGGCCCAGAGTATGCCCGAGAAGACCCGCCAACTCAAAGACATGCTCTCAAGGTGGCGAAGCAGTGTGAACGCCCAAATGCTGACACCGAACCCAGATTACGACCCCAAAAAGGCCAGGAAGTCAGGAAAGGAAGGCTAGCGGCTTGCTCACAAATCCCACAGTTTGTTTCTTCCGCCCAGGAAGATGACCCAGACGACCACCGTCAGCCAATGGATGACTATCGTCCTTCTCAATACCTTATGATAAGAAAGAGTCGCCACTTTCTTTCTTGTATTCTGCAAACATCTTGCGATGTTCGCTGAGAACCTCTTCATAATCAGGATTACCTGCCAGGTTCTCCATCTCACCGGGGTCGTTCTTCATGTCGATTAGCATCTCAGGCTGCTCGCCCTGGTCAAAAACATAATACTTATAGTCGGCCGTCCGGATCATTCTGCCCTGAAGATCGATCGGCTCGCCGTCCGCTCTTAGATCCTGAACAAAATGAGTCGAGCACGCAACATACTCACGTTTCTCCGGTATCCCTTTGCCCTCGGCGATGCCTCTCAGGCTGACTCCCTTACAGCCCGGCGGCACCTTCGCCCCGGCGTAATCGCATATGGTCGGCATGATGTCCAGGCCGTTGTTGACGAGGTAATCACTCCTGCCGATCTTGGTCGCTGCCTTGTGGCTGATGATAAACGGTATCCGGGCGGTCTCGTCGTAGAACATGTTCTTCTGTGACCATCGATGCGCGCCTATGCCGTCGCCGTGGTCTGATGTGAAGATGACGACCGTGTTCTTTTCGAGCCCCTCGCGGCGAAGTGTCAAGAGCACTTTGCCGATCTCTTTGTCCGCAAGCTCCACCATGCGATAGTACGCCCAGCGATATTTCCGCCAGTCATCGGGACCCCAGAGTTCCAGCGGCGCGAACATTCTTTTCTCCGTATTCTTGTACTTCGCCCTGAGCCTGGCCTGCCAGACTGATTCCAGGGCATCCGATTGATTTCTGGCCTTTTCAAGATTCGCCGGGGCAGGCGGGCACTCGCGCGCGGCCGGCGCTTCGCCGATGTCACCATCGGGCAGGGGCTGGCTCCTGCCGTACTGGCAAATATTGTGTGGATTCATCAAAGAGAAAACGACGAAGAAAGGCCTGTCTTTGTTCTTTTTGACAAACTCGATCGTCGGCGCTGCGATCTTATAATCCAGAGCGTCAAATGTTTGGTCGTAGCCACTCTGCCTGGCGGTGCTCCTCTTGAAGGGATAGGGCAGGTGCCACTTGCCAAAATAACCCGTCGCGTAGCCGGCCTTGCGAAGCACCATGCCGATATTCGGAAATTCGTCTGCGTTGATTGCCTTGGTCGAGTTGATCTGCTTGCCGTGCTCATGCGGATAACGGCCTGTGAAGATCGATGTCCGGTTCGGAACGCACAGTGGATTTGCGCAATAGGCCTTCGTAAAAAGTGTCCCGCTCGCGGCGAGACTGTCGATGTTGGGCGTATTGATGTATTCGCGTCCCATAACACAGCTCATCGCGTCGGCAAACTGCTGATCCGTCGTGATCAGCAGAATGTTGGGTCGTCTCGTGCTCGCTGCCTGCAGACGCCGGGACAATGTCGCCACTGTCGCGACGCCGAGCTCTGCGAGGAAGTCTCTGCGTTTCATATTGTCTTGCCCTTCCCTTTCTGCTGTCTCGTCCCACCTGTTTCAGAGATTCATCGGGATGCCCCGGTCGCGGAGGTATTCCTTGATCTGTCTTATGTTGTAGTTTCCGAAATGTGTGATTGACGCCATCAAGACGGCGTCGGCGCAGCCGTCAACGATAGCGTCATAGAGATGCTCGAGTTTCCCTGCTCCGCCCGATGCGATTACGGGTATGTTGATGGCGTCGGAAATCGCTTTGTTCAGCTCGTTGTCGTAGCCGGCCTTTGTGCCGTCGGCGTCCATGCTCGTCAGAAGTATCTCCCCGGCACCTAACTGCTCGCCTCGGGCGGCCCACTCGATAGCATCGATATCCGTCGGCTCGCTGCCTGCCTTCACTGTGACAATCCACTTACCGGGCCTTCTCTCGGATCTGCGGGCGTCTATTGCCAGCACGACGCACTGGTTTCCAAAACGTCTGGCGGCCTCTGCGATCAGTTCGGGATTCTCAACCGCCGCCGTGTTAACAGAGACCTTCTCGGCTCCGCTGCGCAGCAGAGTGTCCATCTGTTCGACCGTGCTTATCCCGCCGCCTACCGTGAAGGGAATGAAGACGTTCTCGGCGACTTTTTCGACAAGCTCGACGATGGTCTTGCGCGAGCGAATCGTCGCGGTAATATCGAGAAACACAAGCTCGTCGGCGCCCTCGTCGCTGTACCTGGCGCCGAGTTCCACGGGGTCGCCGGCGTCACGAAGGTTCAGGAAATTGACGCCCTTGACAACGCGGTTATCTTTAACATCCAGGCAGGGAATTATTCTTCGAGTCAACATTGGTTCGTATCTCGCACGTCGTATTTCGGCATGGCGCCTTTGTTCCTATGTTCCAGCTTTCCTGCAAATCTCGTGGAAATTCCTGAGCACTTCCAGGCCGTGATTGCCGCTCTTTTCCGGATGAAACTGCACACCGTAGATGTTTTCTTTCTGGACGGACGCCACCAGATCGAAGCCGTAGTCGGTGTAGGCGATCCTTGCCTGATCGTCGCTGACCTCGGCGCAGTAGGAATGTGCGAAATAGAAGTACCTTTCAGCACCGAGACCCGCGAACAAGTCCATGTCCCCGCCCAGTCGGACCAGATTCCACCCCATATGCGGTATCACGCGCCCTGGCGGGATCGGCAGTACTTGGCCCGATATCAACCCAAGGCCCTCGTGCTGGCCGTACTCGCAGCTTTTCTCGAACAGCATCTGGTATCCAACGCAGATTCCAAGCAGGGGTTTGCCGGCCGCAGCAAGCTCCTTTATCAGCCCTGCAAGCGGCCCTAGAGCGTTTATCGCATACCCAAAGGCCGCCACGCCCGGCAGAACGAGCCCCCAGGCGGCCTCGACGACGTTCGGGTCGCAACTAAGCTCGGCGTCGTATCCCAGATGGCGAAATGCACCGCAAACGCTTCTGACATTTCCAACGTTATAATCGATAACAACTATCATCGAGGGTAATTACCTCTTCTCCAGCGATTTAGCAAAAATAAACCGGCAATTTGCCATATAGAAACACAAAACGTGAATTCTACTCGAAAAATCGCCGATAGTAAACATCATAATGTGTGGCATAGTCGCATATCTCGGCAGGAAAGTTGCTCAGCCGATCCTTGTGGAAGGATTGAAACGGCTGGAATACCGCGGGTACGATTCGTCGGGCGTAGCGCTGATGGGCGGCGGCGGCATACGGATCGCCAAGAGCAGTGGCAGGATCAGTGCTCTCGAGGAGATCCTGGACGAGCCTGACAGTGCCGAGACCTTCGGCATCGGCCACACACGCTGGGCGACGCACGGAGAGCCGAGCACGGCAAACGCACATCCTCACCTGGACTACAGCGGCAAGATCGCTCTTGTACACAACGGCATCATCGAAAACTACGGT
>LJTR01000353.1 GCA_001303465.1 Phycisphaerae bacterium SG8_4 | reverse complement strand
CGAACTCTCCCTGGGAACACCACATACTCTTCAAGCTGCGCCCCGGAATCGACAGAAATCGCAGGCTGGATTTGAAGGTTGACTGGGAAAACCTCCAGCGGCCCGGCCTCAGCCCTGACTACATGCACGAGCGCTATGAACGGATGGATCTGGCCTACGAACGCTCGGACTGGATACCCACCGCCGGGGCCCGTGCCCTGATCCGAAACAACGGTCCTCTGCTGGCCTACATCGCCGGCGAGGCCGGCCGCTTCACCAGCAGAGACCACAACTTCTTCGCAGGCGAGACTATCGAAAAGCAGATCATTGTGATCAACAATTCGCGGGTCACCGTGAGTTGCGATTACTCATGGTCGCTGGACCTGCCCCGGCCTGTGGTCGGTCAGAGCAAGATCACCGTCGAGACAGGCCGCCAGGTACGGATACCGGTACGTTTCGCTCTGCCGGCGCAGGTCGAGCCGGGCGCTTACAAGCTCCGCGCTAAAGTTGTATTCGGCACAGGCGAAATCCAGGAAGATGAATTCGTTGTCCATGTCCTTGCACGCAGAGCGCCCCGGCGTGTCACCGCCAGGATCGTGCTGTTCGACCCCGAAGGCCAGACGGCAGAACTCCTCAGAAACAGAGGTGTACGTTATGAGACAGTGGACGCCGGCGCAGACCTGCGGGCGTATGAGGTGCTGATCGTCGGCAAGGGCGCTCTGACCGTAGACTCACCGGCGCCCGAAATCGGCCGCGTGCGCGACGGGCTCAAAGTGATCGTGTTCGAGCAGACGACCGAAGTGCTCGAGAAGCGCCTCGGCTTTCGCGTCGCCGAGTATGGTCTGCGAAATGTCTTTCCAAGAGTTCCGGATCATCGGGCCTTGACCGGACTAAAGAGTGAACACCTGACAGATTGGCACGGCGAGGCGACGATCCTTGACCCGCGATTGAAATATGAGCTGAGCCCGAAGTTCAACTCTGCGCCGGCCGTGACATGGTGCGGCATACCGGTCAGCCGTGCGTGGCGCTGCGGCTGCCGGGGCAACGTCGCCTCGGTTCTGATCGAGAAGCCTGCCTGCGGCGACTTTCTCTCGATCGTCGATGGCGGGTTCAGCCTGCAGTACAGCACACTTCTGGAGTACCGCCATGGCGCCGGCATGGTGCTGTTCTGCCAGATGGACGTGACAGGACGCACGAAGAGAGACCCGGCGGCGGAGATGCTTTTCGATAATATCCTGGAATACGTCAGCGCATGGAAGCCGGCGCCTCGGCGAGACGTGCTTTATGCCGGCGAGCCGAAGGGCAGAGCGCATATGGCGGCGGCGGGTTTTCGGCCTGGCTCCTATGACGGTGGCCAGATCAAGGCGGACCATTTGTTGATAGCCGGACCCGGCAGCAAGTCACTCGCCGCACATAGAGAATCGGTGGCTGAGTTTCTGAAGGCGGGCGGCCACCTTCTTGCCATCGGACTGACGCAGGAAGACGCAGATGCTCTGCTGGGTTCTGGCTTTTCGATCAAACCAGCCGAGCACATCAATGCCTACTTCGATCCGCCGCGGACGGACTCGTTGCTGGTCGGTGTCGGACCGGCGGACGTGCACAACCGCGACCCGCGCACGATTCCGCTGGTCTCGGCGGGCGCAGAAACCGTAGGCAACGGCGTGCTTGCCGTCGCTCGGGCCGCCAACGTTGTCTTCTGTCAACTCGCGCCGTGGCAGTTCGAGTACGAGAACAACTTCGGGCTAAAACGAACGTTTCGGCGCAGCAGCGTCCTCGTGACGCGGCTCCTCGGCAACCTGGGCGCCGCCGGCGAGACGCCACTGCTGAGCCGCGTGTCGACTCCGGTCAGAAGCAGCGAACCCGGCCGCTGGCTCAGCGGTTTGTACCTCGACGAGCCCCAGGAATGGGACGATCCCTATCGCTTCTTTCGGTGGTGACAACAGCAATGAAAATATCAAAAATCAAATATCAAAATAGTGGACTCCGCCTTTGGCGGATGCCCTTCAAAATGGTCCCGCCGGAGGCGGGCTCCTTAATTTTGATTTTTGCATTTTGCATTTTGATTTTCTCAACGTCTGTCCGCTCACAGACAATAGATGGCAAAATTACCTGGGAGCCCGTCGGGCTCTCCGGCGGTGGCGGCATGTTTTCGCCCGCGATCTCTGAGGCCGACCCGAATCTGATGATGCTCAACTGCGATATGAGTGCTGCCTATATCTCAGAAGACGGCGGGCGCAACTGGCGCATGATCAACCATGCTCAGCTCAAGTCCGACACAAGGTGCAGCCCGGCATTCCATCCATTTGATCCCGATGTGATCTACGCCTCATCGCGAGGCCGGTTGCGAGTCAGCCGCGATCGTGGCGTGACTTTTTCACCCATTGGCAACCTCAAGGCGTCGCTCTACGGCCAGATCGCGATAAGCCCGTCCGATCCGAACATGATGCTCGCGGGCACCCGCAGCGACAACTGTCAACTATCGCGCGACGCCGGGAACACGTGGGCCGCATGCAACGGGCCGAGCGGCTCGGTTCTGGGATTCGGTTTCGATCGAACCAGCGATGGGCGCATCATGTTCGCGGCCACCGACAAAGGCATCTGGCGGTGCGACGATGGAGGGCAAACCTGGGCCGAGAAGACCGACGGCCTGCCCTCCAAGCACTTGCAGGGATTCGCAAGCGCCTCCAATGCGGCAGACAACGTAGTCATGCTTTACTGCACGGTGGCCAGTAAGAACGACAACGGCACCTTCAAGGGCGGCATATACCGTTCCGATGATCGCGGCGACAGCTGGCAGCCGGCCATGGGGCGAGGTATCAACACCGATATGAAGAAGGCCGACCAATGGGCCTATGGCGCCGTTGCCCAATACAGACAGCTTCTGGCCACGGACGCCAAACCGCTGACTGTGTACGCCATGAACACGAGCACGGGATTCCATCCGCCTCATCATGAGACGGTTTATCGAAGCGACGACGGGGGGCGGACGTGGCGCGATACGTTCTTTATCGACCCTCGTTTCGAGCGATACAACGTTGCACCCAATTATTTTACGGCATCCACCGGACAATCCTACAAGGGTGGTGACACACCGTTCGCAGTGGCAATATGCAATACAGATCCCGACCGTCTGATCCTCGTGTGGAGCCAATGCTACATCACGCACGATGGTGGTGACACATGGTTCAACGGCCACACCTACCCCGTCGAGGGCCAACGTCCCCGGCCAGGCTGTGCGTGGGTCTGCAACGGTCTGGTGGTGACCACCACGTGGCATTACTATATTGATCCATTCGAGGCAAACCGACATTACATCGCCTACACCGATATCGGCATGGCGCGGTCACTCGACAGCGGCAAGACGTGGATCTGGTGGGACAGGAACTCATGGGCGCCATGGCGGAACACCTGCTACGAGATTGCCTTTGACCCGGACATTCCGGGCAAGATGTGGGGCGCATTCAGCAATGTTCACGACATCCCCAACGACAACATCATCTCCGAACGTCACGGTCACGACGGTCCGGGTGGACTTTGCATCTCGCGCAACTTCGGCGCTTCATGGAAACACGAGGCCAGCAGGATCCCGCTTAGGCCGGTGACATCTGTCGTGCTCGATCCTCGCAGCCGACCTAATGAACGCACATTGTATGCCGGTGTATTCATGGCAGGCGTATACAAATCGACCGATGACGGCAGGACATGGGCACTCAGGAACAGCGGCCTGGGCCACCCGAAAAACATGCGGGTCTCTCGCGTGATTCTGCATGCCGACGGCACGCTCTTTGCGATCGTGTGCGCCAAGCGTGCGGCGCGCGGCAAGCCGCTGATGAGTGAGGGCGTGGGCCTGTACCGATCCAGAGACGGTGCCGATACATGGCAGAAGGTAAACGCCTCCCGGCTCTTTCTCTATCCCAAGGACTTCACCGTTGACCCTGGCAATAGTGATGTGATTCTCCTTGGAGCATGCGATGCGGGCCGGCAGGACGAGTCGGGCGGCCTGTATCGAACTGAAGACGGCGGCAGAACCTGGCAGCGCATCGGGCGTCGAGGGCGGCAGACTTTCGGCGGCTATTTTCATCCCAGCCGCGAAGGATGGATCTATATGACTCTTACCGAGGGTGCTCCGGGGCCCGGCCTGTGGCTGACACGAGACAGCGGTGCGACCTGGGAGCCGTTCGATGATCTGCCGTTCTCAAACATCCAGCGTGTCGTGTTCGACCCATCGGACGAAGGGCGGACATATGTCACCACCTTCGGTGGTAGCGTCTGGCGAGGACCGGCCACGCCGGCAGGCGGGCGGCCTTGACCCAAATGTTTCGGAACGTCCCTTGTTCTGCTCTCCTCTGTTCATCGTGCATATCGCGTATAGCACAGCACGCACGACGCAGTACGCATGACGCAATACGAGTTACAGTGCTCTCGATTGAGGTTTTCCGTTTTTGCGCGGGCAAGTAGTTGTACAATAACAATTCATGGCCTTACTCGCGGGAATTTACTACCCTAAAGGGTATCAATCCTGAATCTTTGTGACCCTTTGTATATCGGGGTCTGTAAAGCGGTCCAAAACATCGCGAGCAACGGAGGAAAAACTGTATAGCACTGCGCCTTGGTCACCCGCCTGAAACCAGTGCTTTGTCCCCGGCTCGACGGTTATCTGGCCGCCCGGCTCGAGGATGAGTTCGTGCCGCATCGTGTAGACCTCCTGTTTGCCTGCGGGCACAAAACCGCCGCGCATGTTGTCGTCGCCGCCGATATAGAATCTAAGGGTGCCCCATACGACTCTTTCGGTTTCTTCCTTACCGGGGTCGTCGCCCACCGGCGGGTGCCAATGCTCTGGAAGCGTCTGGTTCGGGAATAAAGCGACAACCTTGACTGCGATTCTGCCGGCATCGACGAGTGTGAGGATCTGGGCGCCCTCGACATCGAGCCGGCTCAATCCAAAGTCCGCCACTTCGACCCTTTCGGCCTCTTGGTCGGTAATATGGACGCCGGATGCACGGATCATCTCAACGGCGCGAGTCTGTGCCGCCTCGAACTCTTTTCTCGTCAACATGTGCACTTCCTTAAATTAGCCGCGTTCGGCTGGACTTCTTTCAGACACGGGTTGACACGGATTTACACAGGTCTTTTATCCTTTTTTCCTTAATCCGTGTTCATCAGTGTTAATCAGCGTCCAATACATATTCCTGTAATCTTGAATTATTTCAGAAAGAATATTTTGTACATAAGAAGCCCGCCGACCAATACGACGGCGGCGATTATGAACAGTATCAGCCTGATCTTGGCCCGTCTCGGTGAGACTGAAGCCGAGATAGCCTTCTTCGGATTCATAAACAGCCACGCGATAGCAGCCAGAACATTGATGACCGCCGCGAAGACAAAGAACGAATTGGCGGTTCCCGTCTGCTCGGCGAAATAAGGCAAAGTGACGTTAGCCACGAAGTAGGGAAAGATAATGGCGCTAAAGGCAGAGCCGAGATTGCCCAGCATGTTCATCGCGCCGGAGACCGCGCCGGAACTTTCGCGACCGATGTCCATACAGAACGACCAACTCGGGCTAAGCGTTAGCTCGACACCGAAGACAGCTACGCTAAAGCAGAGGACAAACTGCAAAGGACCGGCGGCGCCGGCCTGTGTCGTTAGGATCAGCCCGAG
>LJTR01000352.1 GCA_001303465.1 Phycisphaerae bacterium SG8_4 | reverse complement strand
AAAGACCTGGGTGTTTATCAAATGGAGAGGGATTGGGGTACAGGTAGCTCGCCGATCATTCATGGTGATCTGGTGTATTTACAGATTGACAATGAAGAGCAGTCATTCTTGGTGGCCTTGGACGGCAAGACCGGTGAGGAATGCTGGCGGGTATCCCGTCAAGAAGGTTCCAACTGGTGCACTCCGGTAATCTGGCAGAACCGCAAGCGCACGGAGCTGGTAACGGGAGGAAAGACTGTACGCGGATACGATCCTCTCTCCGGCAAATTATGGTGGGAATTAAATGTGGGGGGTGGCCGCTGTTCCGCTTCACCAACTACAGATCGTGAGTGCCTCTATTTTGGAACTGAGAAACGCAATGACGGTGGCGGCTTCCTGTTTGCCGTTAAAGCGGGCGCGAATGGTGACATTACGCCCAAACCTGGAGAAACCACCAGCCCGGGCGTGTTGTGGGTGCAGAATCAGACAGGCATTGCCTTTGCATCGCCTCTGGCATACCAGGATTGTGTCTACATCCTGGAACGCAATGGCGGCCGAATCAACTGTTACTACGCCCGGACCGGAGAATCTGTTTACAGTGAGCGGTTGCCCGGTGTGCGTACTTTTTGGGCCACACCATGGGCCTACAAAGACAAGATTTTCTGTTTGGATGACCGAGGAACCACCCATGTTTTACAGGCAGGTCGCGAATTTAAAATTCTGGGGCAAAACAAGCTCAGTGATAATTTTTATGCCTCCTGTGCGTTGACGGAAAACTCGATCATTTTACGTGGCGCAGAATCCCTTTATTGTATTGGGGAGTCTCTCATCAAGACCGCAGAACCAGAAACGGACCGTTTAACCTTGCCTCTTCAAGACAGATACACTGGCCCGATCCCCGGAGAAAAGGACAGAATCGGCTGGAGCGAAGGCAACTGATACGATTCGAATGATTAGGGGCCACAGTCAGGGATATGTATAAACAGTCCTCCATTTATGTGCGGGCGCATTTTTCATGGACAGTGGATTAGTGTCAGTTAGACTTACTACACAATAGTGTGACTCATTGTTTGTCGAAGGCAATAGTCATGGTATCGGCATTTACCGCACGTACCGTTACGGCATTGGCCCCGGGGTTGTGATGGATTCGTATCCGACGTTTCTGGGCGGGTATCATGTCAAAGAAATTGTCTTCGAAGACGGCCCCAGTGACACCAGGAAACTCCAGCGTGACTTGACGGGCAAACACATCCGTGACGATTTCAATTTCATCATCGAGTACCTTCACCCCCAGGGTGGCTTGCGGCAAGTGGAGGTAGCGTTCGGCATTGACTAGATGCGTGACGATGCGACCGTTTAGTTCCGCTACCAGAAATTCTCTGTTTTTGACGATGGTACGCAGGGGCGTGGCATCCAGACAACGTTCGGCCTCGCCCGGATTGATATGCACATAGCGTGACAGCAATTCAGGTTGTTTACCTTGGAAATCCATCTTGGTGAGGGTTAGGATTCCAGCGACCGGCTCAGCGCTGTCGTTGATCACCCACACGAAAATCTTGTCAGCGGTCTGCTCAAACGATACGAGTGCGGGACTAAAGGCGCGCTTGAGATAATAGTAGCAGATCTTGGGTTCGAGATAGTAATCGATCGCGCTCATATAGGTAATGGGCCAGGCATCGTTCAAACGCCAGACCATGCTGCCCCAGCAACGACGATTCCCGCCCGGCATCCCCATTAGTGCACCGCGTCGTTGCTGTTCCACGCGCTGCTGCCAGTTTTCACCATGGGCCGTGCCCAGAACGCGCACCAGATCTTCCGGATTTTGGGGATCACAAAAACGCTCAATGGAGCCGATCTTGTCCCAGGCCGATCCTGCCGATCGGTATTCCCACATGTCAGGCCAGGCAATCTTACCGGGACGATCCACGGCAAATTGAAATCCCTCGGGCCAGAGTTCCTCTTCGGTCATATAGCGCCGCATGCTGGTGACCGACGGTGGACTTACCCGACAGATCTCCGAGTTGAACAGCGGGACTGAGGAAAGGGGTACAAATTTGAGGGTTGTGTAATCGTGCCAGTCTCCTCGCAAAGGATAATTGCTATAAGGACCACCCCAGGGAGAACTGGGATGAAAGGGCCGGGTGGGATCGAATTGCTTGACCAGGGATGGCATAACCTCTTCACAGAAATGGCGGTTGGGAATGTTACCGTAACCTTTGGCGAACTCCCATCCCATCAGGTTTTCGTTGCCCCCGACCCAGAGAAAGATCGAAGGATGATTACGCAGTCGTTTGATCGTATCGGCAATTTCAGCTTCAGCATTGGCCCGGAAATCGGGTTCGTGAAAGGGATCGATGCCATAACCGAAGTAGAGATCCTGCCATACCAGTATGCCCTGCTCGTCACAGGCATCGTACCAATACGAGGGCGGAATACTACCTTCGGCCCACATCCGGAAGAGATTCATGTTGGCCTGTTTGCCCAGAGCGATCTGCCGATCGCTGCGTTGCCGATCCCACACATGGGATATCCCTTCGAGTGGTGCCCATCCCGCACCTTTGAGATAGATCTGTCGGTTATTAATCTTAAAGGCGAAGCGGGCCTCGCCGGTGTTTTCATCTAAAGTGACATGCTCGACCTTGCGGAAACCGACCTTGAATTGTCGAGCATCCTGCAACGCGACACCTTGCTGTACCTCCAACGTCAAGGTATAGAGATAGGGTTCACCGTGGGTGTGGGGCCACCACAGTCTGGGTTGATTCACGGTGAAGGAGAACTGCCTCTCTTGCGTATTTTCTTGCCCCTGGGCAACTGTTTTTCCATTCGCATCTGTTAGGGTATACCGCACTTGAGCGTTTGTCCCCCGGGCATCCAGAATTACCTGAACATCCGCCCGCTGCAGGTCATCGGACAACGTCGGCCTGATCGCCGTATCCTCTAGCCAGGTATCAGACGGGATATCCAGGATTACCTCGCGGAATAAACCCACCTTCATGAAATTCGGCCGAGCCCCCAGGTAGTTGTTAAAATCACAATGGGATTTGCGCATGTATTTCGTGGGTGCGATACCGTGTGCGAGCGTGACCTCGCGTTCGATGCGTGCAAGCTCTTTTGCAGGCCCGGTGAACACTACCAGCAGGACATTGTCTTCGTTGTCTTTCAGAGCAGAGCGGATCTCAAAGGCATATCGCCGGAACATGTTGTTGCAGCGCCCGACCTCCTGCCCATTGACATAAACCCGAGCGATGGTATCGACACCCATCAGGCGGAGCCAGACCGGCCCGATACCCTCAGGCGTGACAAAGGTTGTTGCATAGGCCCAATCCTGTTGCCAAATCCAGGCACAGGCGGCTGCATTCTTACCGACATGCGGATCGGAGATCCGCCCGTAGCGCAATAGCACGTCTGCCACCTGGTTAGGCATATCGATGCGCAGCCAGGTCTTATCCGGCCTTTTTGCGGCTTCAGTCAAGGCTGCAATATCATAGGATTCGCCCTGCAACTGATTGACCAGCCAACCAGTCTTCAGTATCTTTTGTTGACGGATAGGGGGTGCAACCTTGGCTTTCAACAAAGAGGCAGAAGCCAAGAATATAATGCATACTAAAACTGTAATCCCTCTTAATGTACGTGTCTGTGACATATAACGACCTCCGAATTTTCTGTAAACTTGATGTCTCCTTTAGGGAATCATTGTCACCAGTTCAATCCCTTTATGTTTTCCGAAATTACGGGAGTACTTTTTTTCCTGGGGATTGTTCCAGTGCTCGTGGACGCCGAGGCTTTGCAGAGGCGCGCCATCGTTTTCCGGATCATACTTAATCCCTGAGGGCGGCCGGTCGGCCAGAGCCGCCTCGTGAAGCTGGCTATCCTGGTGGCCGTTAAAGCTGGGATTTGGATCGGTAATATTCTTTTCATTGACGATAAGATCATAAACTACGGATTCCAGGGCCACGGGATCCTGTGACATCAACACACTGGAGAACCAGTCATTGTTCATGGATGACCAGCGTGTTATGGGCCCGCCTTGCCTAATTCCAGTATACAGACCGTCCGCCATATACAGCACGGTCTTTCCCTGAGTCACCTGATGGCCCAACAGCACGGGATTGCTGTGAGGATCTCCATGCTTGTTGGGCGTGGGATAGTCCCATAGGGCAAAGGCATGCAAAGCACTGGGGTTAAAGCCCTGCTTGTCAAAATCCCAGACCGCGCCGAAGTGGTTCTTGGCAACCGACGTAATGCCAAACACGCGGTGGGCACGGACCAGCGCGCAGTTGATCAGGTAGGTCGACTGGGTATAACAGGTGGGTAAGCACATTTTATAGATGCTGCCGTCCGGCATGGGAAAGTGAATCAGGGCATTGAGATCCGGTTGTGCGCTTTCATAGCCGGGCAGATCGCGGGCCTGCTTCTCGACAAAACGCACCTTCTTGAACTCTTCAGAGGCATTGGACCGGATTTTGTTGTAGAGATTGACGTTTATGAAACGTGAGGGATCTACGATGAGGATATGCTCGCCCTTGACACCCACGGTTTCAATTAGCTGGCATACCAGGGCGTTAAGCATATGAGGGCTGGGGTAGCCGGAATTTTCCCATTTATTGGTGACACTGCCGTCCGTATTGCAGTTGATCTTGATTGCGATGGTTTCACCATTTCGGTACCCGCGCTCGCCTCGTCCCCAGGTTTTGTTGTGGTGGCAGAACAGGGCATCCCATGCTTGGGAGTCTGAGGTCTTGCCCGTGAGGCCCTGCAGTGTTTTGGAAAACATGGCATTGACGACCTGTTGGTTCGTATTGTCGTCCGTCCACCAGTATCCGTTTTCACCGTCCCAGCTCGTGGCGTTAAAATCCTGCGTCCAAGCAACCCGACCTGGGTAGATTCCTTGGCCTTGGCCCATCGGTGCATTGGCTCCTTCACGCGGAGTCAATACACGAACATCCGATGGTTCACCTTTGGCCGCCAGCATCTTGACTGACAATGTGCCACCCAGCACACAGGCCAAAATGAAAAGTCCAGACAGGATTTTGCCCCGGTATCTATACAGATGGCGATAGATGCCCAGGGAGACCAATGTTCCCAGGAGATAAGCCACAAAACCACCGCTGATCCCTGCGGCTAGACGCTGACAGGGATAGGCCGCTCGACTGGGCTTGGGAATCACGCGTACCAGAAACCAGAGGAGTGCCGCCAGGCCAATCACAGGAAACAGAATGGCTCCCCAATACGAATTGCGACGAACACCTACGATGCGGCCGGTTTTCGGGCATCGCTTTACCAATTGTTCGAAAAAACTATTCAAGTGATCTCGAATGTCGTTAAGCAATCTAGTCATATTGATGTCTCCTAAAAAAGATCTCTTTGTTGCACATGATAATAAGGTTATTTTAACATACGGTCAGATGCTTTCGAGATGGCATAAATTGTGACTTTGTCACCAGTGCCGGTTCCGAATACAGATACAGAGTCCCAGAACAGCATCGTGAGAACGACGATGACTCTGATACATTGACGATAGGTTTGAAAAAGATATGCGTTTTGATTTCGTTGAATAATCATACGTCATTTAGGATTTTTGTTTAAACAATAAATTATGATTATAAATATCTTCCACGTCTATCACAATGCGTCGGTAATCAAATAGCGAAGCGATGTTAT
>LJTR01000351.1 GCA_001303465.1 Phycisphaerae bacterium SG8_4 | reverse complement strand
CGGGTACTCTCGAAGCAGGGTATCAGAGTCCTGACCGGCTCGTCGGTCGAAAGCTGCGAGCGGGCCAACGGCCGCGGGCAGGTCAATGTCAAGACCTCGGATGATCCGGCTGTGGAATTGACAGCCGACAAGGTTCTCGTGGCCGCTGGAAGACGTCCCTACATCTGTGGTCTCGGGCTCGAACAACTCGGTGTAGCTACGGGTGCAAAGAGCGGCTGCATCGCCGTTGACCAGAGGTTCATGACAAACGTCGAGGGCGTCTACGCTGTAGGTGACGTTATTGGCGGGCCGATGCTCGCACACAAGGCCGAGGCCGAGGCCATAGCGGCCATCGAGACTATTGCCGGTAAATCCGGACAGGTCAACTATGACGCCATCGCAAACGTGGTCTATACCTGGCCCGAGGTGGCTGTCGTGGGCAAAACCGAGGATCAACTGGCCCAGGCCCAGATAGAATACGATTCCGGCGTCTTCCATTTCAGAGCAAACGGGCGGGCTCTGGCCGCCGACAACAGCGAAGGTTTTGTTAAAATTCTGGCCGAAAGAGGTACTGACCGGGTTCTCGGCGTGCACATGATCGGGCCGAGTGTGTCCGAACTCATCGCCGAGGCGGTTGCGGTCATCGAGTTCGGCGGCAGTGCCGAGGACATTGCCCGTACCGTGCACGCCCACCCGACGTTGTCGGAGGTTGTCCTGGAAGCGGCGCTGGCGGTGGACAACCGCTCAATTCACTCCGTGACAAAAAAAGGATAAAACACAAATCGCCGAAACGACGTATGCTAAAGGGACATAATTCATGACAAGATCATTAGAACGAAGGAGAATGTTGTGACTGATATAGAATATGCAAAAGGCCTCGAGGGCGTAATCGCCGCCGAGTCCGAGATCTGCCAGATCGACGGGGCAAACGGAAAACTCTATTACCGCGGTTATTCCATCGAAGATCTGGCTGTACACTCGTCTTTTGAAGAAACAACCTACCTCTTGCTCAACGAGAGACTGCCTACGAAAACGGAACTGACGGAATTCTCGAAACGAATGCGTCGGTGCCGCGACCTTTCGCCAGCCGTTCAAAACATGATTCGCGATTTCCCCCGAACCGGATCACCGATGGAACTGCTGCAATCTGTGATATCGTATCTGAGCAGTTCGGTCGAGCACCAGATTCAGCATTCTGATAAGTGTAACTGTCGTCAGACTCTGCATCAGGTGGCTCAGATGACCACCGTGATCGCCACCTATCAGCGTTTCAGGGAGGGCAAGAGCTACCGGCCGGACCTCTCTCAAGGCGCGAACTTCCTCTATCAGCTCAGGGGCGAGGAGCCTTCTGCCGAGGAGGGTCGGATGCTCGACACGTGCCTGGTTCTGCATGCCGAGCATGGTTTTAACGCCTCGACGTTTACTTCAAGGGTGGTCGCTTCCACCTTTTCGACATGCTATTGCAGCATCTCGGCTGCTATCGGGGCGCTAGCCGGGGCCCTGCACGGCGGGGCGAATGAGCGAGCCATGGACATGGTCGACGAGATCGGGTCGAAGGAAAACGTAGATCGATGGCTCGACAAGGCGCTCGGTGAGCATCGAAAAGTGATGGGTATGGGACACCGGGTCTACAAGGCCAAGGATCCGAGGGCAATCGTGATTGAAAAGATGCTCGAGGAACTGACGGAGATTAAGGGCCGGCCGGAGCTTTATGAGCTTCTCAAGGAAGTTGAAAAAGGATTTCGCGCGCGAATGGAAGAGAAGGGTAAACCCATATACCCGAATGTCGACTTCTTCTCCGGCGCGGTCTATACGCTGCTCGGCATCGAACGGGACTTGTTCACGCCCATATTCGCGGCGGCGCGCAGTGCAGGCTGGCTCGCCCACATTCTCGAACAACGAAAGGACAACAGACTCTTTAGACCCAAGGCGTTGTTTGTGGGGCCAGAACCCAGGCCGTACGTGCTGATGGAAGACAGGTAGATCAACTAACGCTTGAACTCGCTGACCAACTGCGTGACAGACGCTTTGGCATCGCCGAAGAGCATCCGCGTATTGTCTTTGAAGAACAACGGATTGTCAACGCCGGCAAATCCCGGCCTCAGCGATCGTTTAAGCACGATACACGTGCGTGAAAGATCCACATCGACGATGGGCATCCCCCAGAGAGGGCTGCTGCGGTCCTCGCGAGCGGCCGGGTTTACGACGTCGTTCGCTCCGATCACGATAGCCACGTCCACGGCTTTCATAGTAGGATTCACGTCCTGCGGCTCCACGAGCAGCTCGTAACCGACATTCGCCTCGGCCAGCAGCACGTTCATATGTCCCGGCATCCGCCCGGCGACCGGATGGATGCAGTATTTCACCTCCGCACCGTTCTCGCTGAGCATTTCCCCCAGTTCCCTGACCACGTGCTGTGCCTGAGCGACGGCCATGCCGTAACCGGGAACGAAGACCACACTGCGCGCCGCTTCCAGGATCAGATATGCGTCTTCGGGGCTGACGGGTTTGGCCTCGCCCTGGTAGCCGGTGCCCTCGGCCGAAGTCACCGAGCCGAAGCCGCTGAACAGTACGTTGGCCAAGGAGCGATTCATCGCCTTGCACATGATGTTCGTCAGGATGATGCCTGACGCCCCGACCAGTGAACCGGAGACGATCAGAACATTGTTGTTGATGACGAATCCGGCGGCGCAGGCTGCCAGACCGGAATAACTGTTGAGCAGGCAGATGACCACAGGCATGTCGGCTCCGCCGATGCCGATTGTGCTGAGAACGCCGAGGACCAGCGCCATTGCGGCGATGACGACCAGAGCAACGTACACTCCCGCAAGCCCACTGGCTTCGACGCCTCCCAGTCTCCGCGTGCAGAAGAAGACTCCCACGGCCACAATCGCGATGAGGATAATAGAATTTAGGGCGTTCTGACCTTTATACAGAATCGGCTTGCCGGCGATCACTCCGGCAAGTTTGCCATAGGCCACCAGGCTGCCGGAGAAGGTGACGCCGCCGATCAGAACGGTCAGAAGTATTGTCACCATGGTGAACAGCTCAGTCGCATCGGCGCCGGCCCATCTGCCGTGAAACTCGGACCATCCCACCAACAGGCTGGCCAGCCCGCCGAAACCGTTGAACAGCCCTACCATCTGAGGCATTGAGGTCATCTTGACCAGACGCGCCGCCAGCGCTCCGACAGTCGAACCGATGCCGGCTCCGGCGATGATCCAGGCCCACCTGATCTCGGCCATCGCCGAAAGCGCCGTCACCACGGCGATCAGCATGCCGATGGCCGAGACAAGATTGCCCTTGCGTGCCGTTGCGGGCGAGCTGAGCATCTTGAGGCCGAAGACGAAGAAGATCGAAGCGGCGATATAGCAGATTCCTCTGACGAGTTCGAAATTCACGACTTGCCCCCCCGCTTGTCCTTGCCCTTGAACATCTTGAGCATGCGGTCGGTGACAAGGTATCCGCCCACGACGTTGATCATGGCAAACATGACAGCCAGAGTCCCGAGCACCGTTACGGCCATTTCACCGTCTGTCCGGCCTGTGGCAATCAGCGCGCCGACAATTGTGATCCCGGAAATGGCATTGGAACCTGACATCAGCGGGGTATGCAACTGGGAGGGGACTTTTCTGATCAACTCGACACCGAGCAGCATCGCCAGCACGAAAATGAAGAACAGCAACGGCATCATTGCCGGATCCAAGTCCATAATCGATCTCCCTGAGAGAAATCAAAAATCAAAATGTAAATATCAAAATTTCGGAGCAGCTTTGCGGGCTGCCTTGGAGAGCAGCCGCCGCCAGCGGACTCCGTAACCGTGACATTTGATGTCTTATAGTTGATCCTTCTGTGGTTTCACTATTTTGCTTTTGATCTTTGCGTCTTCTATTATCCTATGGCGTCCCTGATTGTCGGATGGACAACTTCACCTTCGTGGGTGATCAGGCAGCTTCGGATGATCTCGTCCTCTCTATCCAACCTGAAGCTCTTGGCCTCCTTGTCCCAGAAATGCTCGAGAAAACTGTAGAGATTGCTCGAAAACACTTGACTGGCGGGCACAGGCA
This sequence comes from Phycisphaerae bacterium SG8_4, assembly GCA_001303465.1. Classification (GTDB taxonomy): domain Bacteria; phylum Planctomycetota; class Phycisphaerae; order Sedimentisphaerales; family Anaerobacaceae; genus SG8-4. Next base: position 2,875 of record LJTR01000351.1, on the reverse strand, counting down.
CCATTCGTTCCAGTTCCGGCCTTCCGATGATAGTGACACCGTTTCGGTCGACTTCTTTGCCCAGTTCCGAGGCCTGCACGTTGCCACCGGTCTCGACGGCCAGATCAATAACAACGCTTCCGGGTTTCATTCCATCCAGCATTTCGTTGGTGACAATCAGCGGGGCCTTTTTGCCGAAGACTTTCGCCGTAGTGATAACGACGTCCGACTGGGCGCACTGCTTGGCCATCGCGAGGCGTTTTTTGCCAAGCTGTTCGTCCGTGAGTTGCTTGGCATAACCGTCTTTCGTCTTGCCTGTTGGTCCAAGATCCATATTCAGGGGCTTGGCTCCCAATGACAGGATCTGTTCCTGGGCCTCGGGACGTACGTCGAACGCATCGACTCGTGCGCCCAAACGCTTGGCCGTCGCGATTGCCTGCAGGCCCGCTACGCCGGCGCCGATGACAAAGACCCGGGCCGGGGCAATTGTGCCGGCGGCCGTCATCATCATAGGGAAGATCTTCTGAAGGCGTTCGGCGGCCAGAACAACAGCGACGTAGCCAGCCAGGTTGGCCTGTGAACTCAAGACGTCCATCTTCTGCGCGATGGTCGTACGCGGAATCATCTCCAGACTGATCCCACTGATTCTCTGAGCGGCGAGCTTTCTGACGGCCTCAACGTTGTTGAAGGGGTCCATATAGCTGATGTGGATGCACCCGGCGGCAAGAGCCACGATGTCCTCGCCGGCCGGCATACCTATCCGTAGCACCGTGTCGGCACTGGAGAGCGACGCTGCGCGGTCCCGGGCAATCTGCGCTCCCACTTCTTCGTAGGCCTGATCCGGAATGTTTATAGATTCGCCAATCCCCCCCTCCACCTCGACATCTGCACCGAGCTGCACCAGTCTTCCGGCATCGGTTGGAAGCAACGGAACTCTGGTTTCGGCAGCATCCGCTTCTTTGGGAACAAACAGCTTCATACTTCGATTCTCGTCTTTTTTGTCTCGACTTTCGTGAGCAGCCATGTATCGAGTAAAAGATCCTTCTCGAAGTGAGATGATAAGGAGGATATTGTCACATGTCAAGGGGCATCGAGGGACTATCGCTCTTTGCCAAACAAGTCGAATCTGATATACTCACCAGCAATTGCTTTTCAAGGAGACCAAAGATATGAACCTACCAGAGATGACAAGAAAACACTTGCTGATTCTCTCGATTGTCAGCGCTCTCATTGTCTTGTCCTGCATTCCACTGGAGATGGCAAGGGCCATGACCTGGGAGCAGATCCAGGAGAAGTCGGAAGTCCATGGCGGCCTAATCGTACATTTAGGCTGCGGCGATGGTCGATTGACCACCGCGCTGGGCGCCGGCGGGCCCTACATTGTTCAGGGCCTTGACACGGATGCAGAAGAGGTCGCGGCGGCTCGGGCACATATCAAGTCTAAAGGCCGCTATGGCAATGTTTCAGCAGACGTCTTTGACGGCAGGCATGTGCCATACATTGACAATCTCGTGAATCTGATTGTTGTTGAGAAGCTCGGCGCCGTGACAATGGACGAAGTCATGCGGGTCCTGGCCCCAGGCGGTGTCGCGCACATCAGGCGCGACGGCAAATGGACCAGTCGCGTCAAGCCCTGGCCCAAAGATATCGACGAGTGGACCCATTATATGCATGACGCCACCGGCAACGCCGTCGCACATGACACCGTGGTCGGGCCGCCTCGACGCCTTCAGTGGGTGGGCAGCCCGAGGTGGGGCAGGCATCATGACCACATGTCCAGCGTAAGTGCGGTGGTGACCTCCGGCGGCCGGTTGTTCTACATCATAGACGAGGCCCCGCGATTCTCAATCCTGATAGCACCCCAGTGGAAACTGGTCGCTCGAGATGCCTTCAACGGCACGATCCTTTGGAAACGTTCTATCGGGCAGTGGTATGACCATCTGCACCGGCTAAAGAGCGGCCCGGCGCAACTGCCCCGGCGGCTTGTGGCCCAGGGTGACCGTGTCTACGTCACGTTGGGATTGGATGATCCCATAAGCGTGCTCGATGCGGCGACAGGTGAAACGGTTGCCACCTACCAGAGCACTGCCGGAACCGACGAAATCCTCATCTCCGATGGCATAATCCTCGCGCTGATCGGTGGTGAATCCGCGCCGTCGGCGACGGCAAAATCCAAACGTGAAGACCTCAACGACTCGTCAGGCCAATTGGATGGCAAGCTCGTTGCGCTGCGCGCCGAGTCGGGCGAAGTTTTGTGGAGGAGCCCATACTCGGTAGTAAAACTCGCTCTCGCTATGAATGAAAAGTACGTCGTTCTCTTGAGCGACGATCGCATCCTCTGTCTGGACAAGAGCAGCGGCGATCTGATATGGCGCAGCGAACCGGTTGCCCGCGCGGAGAAATTTCCGGTCCGGTCGGGACCGACACTGCTGTTGTACGAAGACGTCGTACTCTTCGCCGGCGCCGAACTCGCCGCCGAGAACAATCGAACCTGGAAGGTCGAGCAGAATGATACGCTGACTGCACTGTCGATCAAGGACGGGACTGTCCTTTGGAAAGCCCCTCATCCGCTTTCGGGTTACGCCTCGCCGGAAGATGTCCTTGTGGCCGGTGGAAGGGTCTGGATCGGCGAGACCACCAGCGGTCACGCCGTGGGGAAGTTCGTCGGTCGTGACGTTCACACGGGCGAAGTTGTCAGCGAATTCGATCCGGACGTAGAGACGTATTGGTTTCACCATCGCTGCTACCGCGGTAAGGCCACAGAGCGTTTCCTTCTCATGTCTCGAACCGGCACGGAGTTCATCGATTTTGAGCAGAAGCACTGGGATATCAACCACTGGGTCCGCGGTGCCTGTCTCTACGGCGTGATGCCGGCCAACGGACTGCTCTATGCGCC